>DATFDN010000106.1:0-22709 GCA_035252035.1 Acetobacteraceae bacterium
GCGGCCCTGGCAGGGGATGTGCTGGAGACGCTGGCGCGGGCGGACGCGCTGCCGGCGGCGCTGATCGGGCACTCGATGGGCGGCAAGGCGGCGATGCGCGCGGCGCTCGATCAGCCGAACGCGGTCACGCGGCTGCTGGTCGCCGATATCGCGCCCGTGCCGTATCCGCCAGGCTTTGGCATGTATGCGCGCGCGATGTCGGCGCTGCCGCTCGCGCCGGGGCTGACGCGGGCGGAGGCGGACGCCGCGCTCGCGCCCGCCGTTCCGGATGTGGGCGTGCGCGGGTTCCTGTTGCAAAATCTCCGCGTGGGCGCGGCGCCCGCCTGGCGGATCGGCTTGGCCGAGATCGCGGGGGGGCTTGCGGATATCGAGGGTTGGGAGGCTCCGCCCGGCGCCACTTACCCCGGCCCGACCCTGTTCGTCGCCGGCGCCCGCTCGACCTACATCCAGCCCGCGCACCGACCGGCGATCCGCGCCCTGTTCCCGGCGGCGCGGTTCGTGGCCCTAAAGGACGCCGGGCATTGGCTGCATAGCGACAATCCAGAGGGATTCATTGCCGTGGCGGAGGGATTCCTTTCGGTTCGTTAGGGGGAAGTAGGCAAGCAGCCGGCATCACACCGAGAAATACTTCGCCCGTGGATTCAGCACGACGACCGCGCTGGTTGATTGTTCTGGATGCAACTGAAACTCATCCGACAGCGACACACCGATCCGGTCGGCTTCCAGAAGCCGAAGGATCTGCGTCTGATCCTCAAGCCGCGGGCAGGCGGGATAGCCGAAGGAATAGCGCGAGCCGCGGTAGCCTTGGGCCAGCATCTTCTCCATGTCGCGATCGTCCTCGGCCGCGAAGCCGAGTTCGGCGCGGATGCGCTTGTGGACGTACTCGGCCATCGCCTCGGCCATCTCCACCGACAGGCCGTGCAGATAGAGATAATCCTGGTAGCGATTGTCCCCGAACCAGGCGCGCGCGACTTCGGAGGCGGTCTGGCCAACCGTGACCACCTGAAGGCCGATCACGTCGCGCTGCTCGTCATCCACATCGTGGAAGAAGTCAGCGATGCACTCACCATCCTCCTTGGGTTGGCGCGGCAGGGTGAAGCGCGCCAGTTCCGTCGCGCCGTCGGGCGTGAACAGGATCAGGTCGTTGCCCTGCCCAGCCGCCTTCCAATACCCATAGGCGGCGCGGGGGCGCAGGATGTCCTCGGCTTCGCACAACGCGAGCATCCGCTTCATCACCGGGCGCAGCTCCTGTTTCGCCCAGCCCAGGAAGCCGTCGAGCGAGCGGCCCTGCTTGCGAAAGCCCCACTGGAATTGATAGAGGCTGCGCTCATTCACAAACGGCACGATCGCTTTCGGCGTGGCCTCGATCACGCGCGCGCCCCAGAATGGCGGTTCGGGCACCTCTATATCGGCCGTCATGCGCCGGCGCCGCGCTTGCACCGCGCCGATATCGACCGGGCGGAAGGCGCGCGCATCGGCCTGGCCCAGCGTGCGGGCGGTGTTGCGCGCCTTGCCGGCCCGCTTCGCCTGCACGGCGGCGAGGTAGTCGTCGAAGCCGTTGCCCATCACCTTGTCCATCAGTCCCAGCCCGTCGAACGCATCGCGCGCATAGGCAACCCGGCCGCACCCATAGGCGCGGACGCAGTCATCCTCCACATAGTTGCGCGTCAGCGCCGCGCCGCCGAGCATGACGGGGATCTCCATTCCCTGGCGCGACATCTCCTCCAAATTCTCGCGCATCACCACGGTCGATTTCACCAACAACCCAGACATGCCGATGGCGTGCGCGCGGTTCTCACGCGCCGCGCTCAGCATGTCGGCGAGCGGCACCTTAATGCCGAGATTGACGACCCGGTAGCCATTGTTCGTGAGGATGATGTCCACCAGGTTCTTGCCAATGTCATGCACGTCGCCCTTCACCGTGGCGAGAACGATCGTGCCCCTCTCCTGCCCCTCCACCCGCTCCATGAAGGGCTCAAGATAGGCCACCGCCGCCTTCATCGTCTCGGCGCTTTGCAGCACGAACGGGAGCTGCATCTTGCCCGCGCCGAACAAATCGCCCACCACCTTCATGCCATCGAGCAGCACCTCGTTGATGATCGCCAGCGGCGGCATGGTCCGCATCGCCTGATCTAGGTCGCCGGTCAGGCCCTTGCGGTCGCCGTCCACGATGCGGTCTTTCAGCCGCTCCTCCACCGTTTCCGCGACACGGCGCTTGGTGGCGTCGGCCGCCTTGCGGTCGGCGAACATCTCCAGCAGGCGCTGCAAGGGATCGTAGTCCTCGCGGCGGCGGTCGAAGATCAGATCCTCGGCCACCGCCACCTCCTCGGCCGGGATCAGATGGAGCGGGCGGATCTTGGAGGCGTGGACGATCGCGCCCGTCATCCCGGCACGCACGGCATGATCGAGGAAAACCGAGTTCAGCACGGCGCGCGCGGCCGGGTTCAAGCCGAAGCTGATATTGGACAGGCCAAGGATGATCTGGATATCCGGGAACGCCTCGCGAATGGCGCGGATGCCCTCCAGGGTCCAATGGCCAAGCTTCCGGTCGTCCTCGTTCCCCGTGGCGATCGTGAAGGTCAGCGGGTCGATCAACAGATCCGATGGGGGCAGGCCGAAGCGCCCACAGGCGAAATCGACCAGCCGGCGCGCGATCTCCAGCTTGCGTTCCGCCGTCTTGGCCATGCCCTGCTCGTCGATGGTGAGCGCGATCACGCCCGCGCCGAAGCGGCGGGCGAGATGCAGCCGATCGACGGCATGACGCTCGCCATCCTCGAAATTGATCGAGTTGATGATCGGCTTGCCGCCGTGCAGCTTCAGCGCCGCTTCGATCACCGGCGTCTCGGTGCTGTCGATCACCAGGGGTGCGTTGACCGAGCTGGTGAAGCGGCGGATCACCTCGACCATCTCCGCCTGCTCGTCGCGGCCGACGAAGGCGGTGCAGACATCGAGCGCGTGCGAGCCCTCTCCGGCCTGCTCGCGGCCCATCGCCACGCAGCCGTCCCAGTCGTTCTTCTCCTGCAACTCGCGCCATTTCTTCGAGCCGTTGGCATTGCAGCGTTCGCCGATGGCGAAGAACGCGTTCTCCTGGCGCAGCGGCACTGACTGATAGAGCGAGGCGACGGAGGGCACCCAGACCGGGCGGCGCGGCACCGGGGCCGGACGCCGCTCCCCGCGCCGGCGCAGCATCGCATCCAGCGCGGCGATGTGGGCGGGGCCGGTGCCGCAGCAGCCGCCGATCAGGTTGACGCCATCCTCGGCGACGAACCGCTCCAGCCAACTCGTCAATTCGGCGGCGCCGAGCGGGTAATGGGGGTGGCCATCGACCAGCTCCGGCAGCCCGGCGTTCGGCTGCACGGACAGGAGGCCCGGCCAAGTCTGGGAGAGGGACCGCAGATGCTCGGCCATCTCCTGCGGACCGGTGGCGCAGTTGAGGCCGAGCAGCGGCACGTCGAGCGCGTGGATGATGGTCGCCGCGGCGCCGATATCGGGACCGACCAGCAAGGTACCTGTGGTCTCGACGGTCACTTGCACGAAAATCGGGATGTCCGCGCCGGCCTCCGCGCGGGCAAGCTTGGCGCCGTTCACCGCTGCCTTGATCTGCAAGGGATCTTGGCAGGTCTCGATCAGGATGGCATCGATGCCACCGGCGATCAGGCCGCGCGACTGCTCGGCCAGCGCCGCTTCCAACGCGTCGTAGGTGATCGCCCCCAGCGTCGGCAGCTTGGTGCCGGGTCCGATGCTGCCCAGCACCCAGCGATGCCGTCCATCGGCGAATTGCTCTGCCGCCTCGCGCGCCAGTTCACCGGCACGCTTGTTGATCTCGAAGGCCTTGTCGGCGATGCCGAACTCGCCGAGCGTGACGGGGGACGCGCCGAAGGTGTTGGTCTCCACCATGTCGGCGCCAGCTTCGTAGTAGCCGCGATGAATCTCGCGGATCAGGTCGGGGCGGGACAGGGTCAGGATATCGGTGCAATTCTCGCATCCCCAGTAGTCGCGCTCGATGTCCAGTGCGAGCGCCTGCGTCCGGGTGCCCATGGCACCGTCGCAAAGCAGCACACGATCACGCAGCGCAGCCAGCAGATGAGGACGGGACATGACTGTTCCTAGGCAATGCGGGTGGCGGGCCAGAGGCGGACAGGCAGGGGGCCATCGGGGACGGCGACCGGAGTTCCGGCGCGCAACCCCACCCCGGCCAACAGGTTGGACATCTTTTCGTCGGTGAAACCGGGCCAGCGATGGGCCAAGCGCTCGACCACGTCCTGGCGTCCATGCCGCGCCAAATCGACGATGACGAGCGCCCCGCCCGGCCGCAGCACGCGCGCCGCCTCGGCCAGCGCCGCGTCCGGTTGCTCGGCGTAGTGCAACACCATCTGCATCACGCCGACATCGAACCCGGCATCGTCCAGGGGCAGGCGATACATGTCGGCGAGACGGACCGAGCAATGCGACAGCCCGGCGCGAGCCAGCCGGGCGCGGGCCAGGGCGAGCATCGCCTTGCTGGCGTCGATGCCCACGGCCTCGCGCACGCGCCCGCCCAGCAGTTCGAGCACGCGCCCGGTGCCGGTGCCGATATCGATGAGCCGGCCCGCTTCCGGCACCAGCGAACCGAGCGCCGCCTCCACGGCGGACGCCGGCAGGTCGAGCGCGCGCATCTCGTCCCAATCCGCGCCTTGGCGGCGGAACGTCTCGGACGCGACGCGGGCACGCTCGGCGAGCACGCGCGCGGCCTGGCGGCGATCCGCTTCCAGCACAGGATCGCGTTCGGGCAGGCGGGCGATCAGCTCGTGGGAAAGCGCCCCCGCCGCGCCTTGGGGCACCGTGAACCAGACATTCGCGCCCTCCCGCACTCGCTCCAGCAGGCCGGAGTCGCACAGCAATTTGAGGTGCCGCGACAGGCGCGGCTGGGACTGGCCGAGGATTTCGGTGAACTCGGTGACGCAGAACGCGCCCCGTCCGGCCAGCGCGAGCAGCCGGAGCCGGGTCGGCTCGGCGGCGGCACGCAGGGCGGAAAGGAGCCGGTCCATGGACATCCGCATGACATAAACATATCCTTATGTCCAGCAATGACCGGCTCCGATCCTCGCATTCCCGTCTATTTCGGTGCTGCCCTGGATGTGGCGCCGGGCGTCGCGTTGCTGGTCGAGGGTGATACCCCGGTCCCGCCGGGCGCTGCCGTCGCGCGGTTCGCGCCGCGCGCAACGTTGGGTCATGCCGTCGGATGCCCCTGCTGCGCGCCGCGCGGTCCGGTGGCCGAGGCGCTCGGGCGATTGTTCCTCGCGCACATGCGCGGGCGGAGCGCGCCGTTGCGGGCGATCGTGGCGGTAACGTGCTCGGAGGCCGGTCACGATGCGGTACGCGCGGCCTTGAGGGCCGACCCGCTGAGCCGGGCGCGGTTTCGCCTCCTGTGACGCATACCCCCGCATTGACGGCGTGCCACCAGGCATGTTGACTGCGCAACGGCCGCTGCATCATTCAAAACGTTCGGGAGGAAAGGAACACAAATGCCAAAACGACGCCTCTTCTTGGCTCTTGCCGGCACTGCGGTACTGGCGGCCAAGGCGCCCTTCGCCTCCGCGCAGCAGGCGGAGCAAGCGCCGCCGCAGCATATTCGCGGCACGCTGAAAGCCGCGGGCGACGGAAAGATCACGGTCGAGACGCCGCGCGGGCGGACCGAGACCATGGCGCTGGCCCCCAATGCTGGCGTGTTCCTCGTCACGCCCGCTGATCTCAGCGCCGTCAAGCCTGGCCGCTTCGTCGGCATCACCTCGGTCGAGCAGGGCGGCAAGCGCGTGGCGCGCGAGGTGCATGTCTTCGAGGAGTCGCTTCGTGGCCTCGGCGAGGGTCACTATCCGTGGGATCTCGACACCGGGCCGAACATGATGACGAACGCCAACATCGCTCAGGTCCAGGAGGTCGGAGGCGACCGGGTGCTGCGGCTCAACTACAAGGGCGGGGAGCAGACGATCGACGTTCCTCCCAATGCAACTATCGTTCTCTTCAACAAGGCCACGCCAGACCAACTTGTTCCCGGCCGGCAGGTCTTCGTGCTCGCGCGCAAAGGCACGGATGGCACGCTGACCGCGAATGCCGTGGTGGTCGGCGCGGAAGGGGTGAAGCCTCCGATGTGACGGGCGGAAGGGCAGGCGATGCGGATTGGGATAGAACGGGCGCGTCGCGCCGTGATCGTCCACCGCCACGCGGCAGCGGTGCGCGTTACCCATTGGGTGAATGTCGTGTGCCTTGTCGTGCTGCTGATGAGCGGCTTGCAGATTTTCAACGCACATCCCGCGCTCTACCTCGGCAGCGCCTCCGAGTTCCGCCACCCCGTGCTTGCGATCGGCGCCGAGAACGACGCAAACGGGCAGGCGCATGGGATCACGCGCCTGCTCGACTGGCGGGTGGACACGACTGGGGTTCTCGGCTTGTCCCGTGATCGCGCGGGGCGGCCCTGGAGCAATGCCTTCCCGCCCTGGGCGACGATCCCCTCGTGGTACTCCCTCGCCGAGGGACGGCTCTGGCACTTCTTCTTCGCTTGGGTGTTCGTGCTCAACGGTCTTCTCTGGCTCGGCTATAGCCTGGCGAGCCGGCACCTGTGGCGCGATCTGGTGCCGGGGCGCCGCGAGCTCGGCCGGATCGGGGCCACGTTCCGCGAGCACTTGCTCCTGCACTTCCCGAAGGGGGACGCGGCGCGCAGCTACAATGTGCTGCAAAAGCTCGCCTATCTCGCGGTCGTCCTGATTGCGCTGCCGCTGATGGTGCTCACCGGCCTCACCATGTCGCCGCGCATTGATGCTGGCTTCCCGGTCCTGCTCACCGTGCTGGGCGGGCGGCAGACGGCGCGGACGATCCACTTCATCACCGCCTTCGCCCTTGTCGGCTTCGTGCTCGTGCATGTGGCGATGGTCGTGGCGTCGGGGGCATGGAACAACCTGCGCTCCATGGTAACGGGGCGCTACGCCGTCGAGTACCGGGGGCGCGGGGACACGGGGGGAGAGGATGGCTGACTCCATCACCGGGATCGGCCGGCGACGGGCGGTTGCTGGAGTGGCCGGCGCATTGCTGCTTGGCGGGTGCGACCGGATCGAGGGGAGCGCGGCGGTCAAGGGCGCGCTTGCCCGCGCCGAGGGTTTGACGCGCCGGGTCCAGGCCCTTGTGAGCCCGCGCGGCGCGCTCGCCCGCGAGTATTCCGAAGCCGACATCTCGCCCGAGTTCCGCGGCAATGGCACGGTGAACCCGGATGACGAGGATTACCAGGACATGGCGGCGAACGGCTTCGCCGACTGGCGCCTGGAGGTGGGCGGCCTTGTCGAGCGACCGCTGCACCTGTCGCTCGCGGAGCTGCGCGCCCTGCCGTCGCGCGCGCAAATCACGCGACACGACTGCGTCGAGGGCTGGAGCTGCATCGGCAAGTGGAAGGGCGCGACGCTCGGCCCTCTGCTGCGCCAGGCCGGATTGCGCCAGGAGGTGCGATATATCGTGTTCCACTGCGCCGATCCGCCGGAAGGCGGCGATCCGAACACGCGGTACTACGAGAGCATCGACGTGGCTGAGGCTGTCCACCCGCAGACGATCCTTGCCTATGACATGAACGACGCGCCCCTTACCGTCCGCCACGGCGCGCCGGTCCGGCTGCGCGTCGAGCGCCAGCTCGGCTACAAGATGGCGAAATACGTCATGCGCATCGAGGCGGTCGAAAGCTTCGGCGGAATCGGCGGCGGCAAGGGAGGGTTCTGGGAGGACCGGGGTTACGCTTGGTACGCGGGGATTTAGGTGTCGTGTAGGTCGGTTAGAATCAATCCATCACCGCGTGACCGCCCCCGCCACCACCGCCCGCCTTCGGGCGGCGCATCAGCAACAGCAGGCCCAGGACGGGCACGGTCATCAGCATCATCAAGAAGAAATCGTTGTTGTAGGCGATGATCTGCGCTTGCTGGGTTATCATCTGGTCGAGCAGCGCGGCCCCGTGCGGGGTCGTGGGCGAGAGCATCTGCGCCGCGGGCGAGGCGCTGAGCGCGCGGTTGAACGGGCTGGCGAATGCCGACAACACGGAATGCTCGATCTGAGTGTTCTGCGTCAGCAAGGTTTGAGTGATGGAAATGCCGATCGCGCTGCCGACGTTGCGCAACAGGCTGAGCAGCGACGTGGCCTGGGTGCGCAGCGCGGGATCGAGGGTGGCGAAGGCGACGACGTTGAGAGGGATGAACACGAACCCCAGACCAGCCCCTTGCAGGACGGTGTTCCAAATCATCTCGGATTCCGAAACCGCTGGGGTCCAGCCGGTCATCCGCCATAGGCTGAACACCAGCAAGCACACCCCAAAGGCCATCAGCTTGCGTGGGTCCACAACATTGCTGAGTCGCCCAGCGATCATCATGGCGATCATGGTGCCGATGCCGCGGGGCGCCATCAGCAATCCCGCCGTCTCCACAGGGTACCCGCCGAGCTCCTGCAACCAAGGCGCAAGGAGGGCCGAGCTTGCCAGCAGCACCATCCCGATCATGAACATCACGAGCAAGCCAGAGGAGAAATTCCGATCTCGAAATATGCGCGGCGGGACGAATGGGCGTTCGGCCGTGAACAGGTGAACCACGAAGAAATACAGCCCGACGGCCGCGAGCACCGCCTCGGTCAGCACCTCGGTCGAGCTGAACCAATCCTTGGTGTTGCCGCGATCGAGCATGAGTTGCAGCCCGCCAAGCCCGACAGCCAAGACACAGAAGCCGAACCAGTCGAACCGCAGTTCCGATTGCGCCGGGTTCCTCGGCAGGAACAGCACCAGTCCGGCAGTGGCAAGGGCGCCGAATGGCAGATTCACGAAGAAGACGTAGCGCCAGTTGTACAGCTCCGTGAGATAGCCGCCCAGGGTCGGGCCAAGGATCGGACCGACCATCACGCCCATGCCCCAGATCGCCATGGCTTGGCCCCGGCGCTCGGGCGGATAGATGTTCAGCATCGTCGCCTGCGAGAGCGGCACCAGGGCGGCGCCGAACACGCCCTGCAAGAGGCGGAACAGCACCATTTCGTACAGGGAGGTCGCGATCCCGCACAACATCGAGGCCGCGGTGAAGCCGACCAGCGAGACGATGAACAGCCGCTTCTGCCCGAACCGCGCCGACAGCCAGCCGACGGGCGCCGTCATGATCGCCGCCGCGATGATGTAGGAGGTCAGCACCCAGGTGATCTGGTCGTAGCTCGCCGACAGGCTGCCCTGCATGTAGGGCAGCGCGACATTGGCGATCGTCGAGTCGAGTGCCTGCATCAGCGTGGCCATCATGGCGCAGACTGTGATGATCGCGCGATGCGGCACGGCGGTGGGGTCCGCGGGACGGGCGGTGGCCATGGCCTATGCTCAGAACAGGTCGCTGAGGTGGCGGGTATGGCCGGTGTCGATCGTCACCTCGGTGCTCATCCCCGCCGAGAGTGGGGGCGCACCCTCGACCGGCTTCAACGTCACCCGCACCGGCACGCGCTGGACCACCTTGACCCAGTTCCCCGACGAGTTCTGCGCGGGTAGCAGCGAGAACTGCTGATCGGTCGCTGGGGCGATGCTCTGCACCTCGCCCTGCCACGTGACGCCGGGATAGGCGTCAACCGTGACCTTGGCCGGGTCGCCAGGCCGGGCGTAGGTCAGCTCCGTCTCCTTCGGCTCCGCGGCAACCCAGAAATTATTCGTGCCCACCAGGCCGAACGCCGCCGTGCCAGCTTGCAGGACTTGACCGAGCTGGAGCTTGTCCACCTGGGTCACGGTGCCGTCATAGGGCGCCCGCACGACGGAGTGCTGCAACTGGCGTTGCGCCTCGCCGAGCTGGGCCAGAGCGGTCTTGTAGGCTGGCATCTCGGTCACGGGCAGGTCCGCGTTGCCGCCGAGCTTGGCGAGGGCCGCCTTCACCTGCGCCTCGGCCGAGCCAAGCTGCGCCTCGTCGGCCAGCAACTTGAAGCGCGCCTCGTCGTATTGCTGCGGCGGCATGGCGCGGGTCTTCACCAGTTCAGCGGCCCGATTGAACGTGGCCTGGTCCCCCTGGACCTGGGCGGCCTGGGCGGCCCGCACCTGAAGCGCGCGCAGATAATCGGCCTTGAGGCTCTCAAGGTCGAGCTTCGTCTGCTCCAGGTTCGCACGGGCCTGATCCACCGCGAGTTGGAACTTCAAGGGATCGAGCCGGAACAAGAGTTGCCCGGCCTTGACCCGCTCGCCATCGTGAACCGCGATGTCCTGCACCACGCCGGAGACATCGGTGGAGACGTTCAGGACATCGGCCTGGACATAGGCGTCCGTGGTGGTGACGTAGCGGCCTCCCGACAGCCAGTACCACAATCCCCCGATCAGCAGCACGAGGGCTGCCCCCCCCATAAGCAGGACGCGGATCAGGCCGCGCCGGCTCAGGCGGCCGCGGCTGCCGGAGACAGGGGACACATCGGGCCGTGGCGGGGCCGGTGTCCGGTCCGGCGCCAAGGCTCGCTCCAGGTTGATCCGGTCGGCCGTGGTCATTCCCTCGGGCATCAGGCAATGTCCTGGATAATCATAAGCAAAGCATATAGTGAGGTGTTTAGGGAAGGTACATGCGCGCCGGCCGCGTCCGACATGCGGAGAACGCGGGGCCAACGATCAGGCTTCATCCCCGGCTCATTCGTTCCAGGGTGTGCAGGACAAGCTGGCCCACCACCGCGAGCGCCGCGCCCAGCAGGGTCGCCAGCGCCCGATGTGCGGCGATCACAGGCTCTGGCAGGCCCGCCACCGCGAACCCCAGCACCACGTAGGCGGTGACGCCGAGGCTGAGCGCGCCGTAGTTGACCCACTGGAAGGCGTAGGCGACCCAGGCGGCAAGGATGCCCAGCCCGATCAACACGCCGGGAGGCGGCTGGATCACGGCCGCGAAGAGTGTGACCAGCAGCGCGCCCGCGAGCGTGCCGAGGCCACGTGCGAAGGCACGCGCGAGCGTGACTTGCAGGCCGCCCCAGCGCAGGACCAGCAGCACGGTCATGGGGGTCCAATACCCGTTCTCCATGCCGCTCAGGCGGAACACTCCGACGCCCGCCGCCACCGAGGCGCCGAGACTCACGCAGTACCATAGCCGGTCGGAATGGAGCGCGGCGGTTCGGCCCAAGGTTTGCCAGGCCTCGCGCAGCGTGCGCGGCGGTGGCTGCTCATTCGGCGGCGCCGCGATGGTGAACGGGCCTGGGAACAGCAGCCATAGAGCGGTGATCGCCGCGATCTGCACCGCGCCACCGGCCAGCACCAGGCCCGCCCGCTCCCCTGCGTGCAGCAGATCGGCGGGGAAGGTGGTGGCGATCACTAGCGCCACGGCGCATTGTAGCAGCACCCACCAGCTTGCGGTTCCCAGCGCGGTGAACAGGCCGAGGGCGAAGCCCCATAACCCGGCGGTCGCCGCCTCGACCACGGGGATGCCGCTCACCATCGTGCCGATCGCGGCGGAGAGGCTGATCCCGGCTGCGGCGAGCAGCATCGGGGCGGCGCGCAACCGCGTGAGGTGCTGGAAGGCGCCGAAGCCGACAGGCAGCGCGCCGGCGGCGGCAATCAATCCTTCGAGCGGGTGATCGCTGAGCTGACCGGCAATCAGCACCGCGATGATGGCTGGCAGGCAGTAGAGGGCGGCGATGGGGTGGAACTGCGACCAATTGCAGGCCAGCGCATCCCGCAGCGCCGCGCGCGGGAGGCTGGGGGGGTGCTTCTTGGGATGCTGTTCGGAAGCCATGGCGCCCAGACGCACGATGATGGCCGTGGTGCCCGCTTGAAACGACTCATCAACCAATTTCGCGTCAACTGCGCGGGTCCGCGCCGCTCCGGTGCGCCTTCGGGACGATCCGCATGAGAACCCGCCTGTTGCTGGCGTTTCTGATCCTCGCACCGCTCGGCATCGCCAAGGCCGCACCGTTCGACGAGGCGCGGATTTGGACCGTGACCCTGCGCGAGGCCGACGGCGAGCAATGGTGCGAAGCAACCGCCCTTGGCCAGGACAAGTCCGGCCAGATGTACTCGATCGCATTCCGCTGGACTGATGCGGGCGTGGACCTTGTCCTCTCGTACGACGGGGATGCCAGCACCGCCGATCGGGTCGGGATCAGCCTCGATCAGCGTCAGGCTGCCAGCCTGGCGGTGGCGGTGTGCGGCGCGATGGAGCGCGACTACCTTGGGCAAAGCCGATCGCAGCCGACGGTGATCGCCCCGATTTCCGCCGCCGTGTTCAAACGCACGATCGCGCCCGCAATGCTGCGCGCGCGCACGCTCACCGTGCAGCTTGGGCCGCGCCGGTTCGAGATGACGACGCACCAGTTCGATGACACGTTAGGCGTCTTGGCGCGCTGCCAGGCAGCAATGCGCCGATCGCTGCAATAGCCGCGATTCGGATACCACGGCTTAGGACTGGGAATCGGCTCGCGCCGTTATCGCGGCAGAATGACCAGCCTGCCATGGCAATCGAAGCGGCTTCGCGCTCTTCGCATCCGTCGCGCCGTTCACTTCGATCGAAAAGACGACCCGTACCGCGGGCTGGCTCAACAGATCGCGGGTGCCGGCCTGATTGGTTGAAGCGTGCCGCTGCTCGCTGGTGTGCCTTGGATGCCGACTCCGACAAGTTTCGGGATTCCGGGTAGACCGAAAGAAGTGGGCCACCGGCGGTTGTATCGGATCCGCGCTGTTGCGGGTCCGCACGGCTCGTCATAGGCTGACATAAAGGCCCATCAGCATTGAATGGGTCCACCCCGCCCGCGAGGAACCAAGCGGAAATGCGGATTATCGTCGCGATGACCGGCGCCACGGCGCGGCCTATGGCGTCCGCCTCCTGGTCGCGCTGGGGGAGTTCGGCGTCGAGGGGCACTTGGTCCTGAGCCGATGGGCCGAGGTGACGATTCTCAAGGAGACCGGCCGCACCGCACGGGAAATCGGCGCCATGGCGTCTGTCCTGCACTCGTGCAACAACCAAGGTGCGGCGATCGCCGCACTGCGTGCGGCGGCCTGAAGCGAGGATGAGTTGATGCGGGCTTACCAGGATCTCCGCGAATTCCTGTCGGTGCTTAAACAAGAGCGGCAACTGCTGCGGATCACCGAAGCCGTCAACCTGGAGCCCGATCTGGCGGCCGCGGCCTGCGCGCTCGCGCAGCTTGGCGAAGCCAGCCCGGCGATCCATTTCGACAACATCGCTGGCTACACGAACGCCCGCCTGGTGATGAACGTGCATGGCTCGTGGCCCAATCATGCGCTTGCGCTCGGCATGGACAAGGACACGCCGCTGCGCGAACAGTTCTTCGAGTTTGTGCGCCGCTTCCAGCGATATCCGGGCGAGCTTGAGCGCGTGACCAGCGCGCCATGGCAGGAGGTCGTGATCGACAGGGATGTAAACCTCTACCACCTAATGCCGCTGTTTCGCACGAATCGCGGCGACGGCGGCTGCTTCATCGACAAGCCGTGCGTCATCAGCCGAGATCCCGACGACTGGGACAACGACGATATCGAGAACGTCGGTGTTTACCGCCTACAGGTGAAGGGCCGCAATCGGCTCGGCTTGCAGGCCCAGCCGCAGCATGACATCGCCATCCACTTCGCCCACGCCGAGGAGCGCGGCGAGGATTTGCCGGTGGCGATCGCCCTAGGCACCGAGCCCGTCATAACGCTCATGGCGGCAACGCCGATGCTCTACAACCAGCTCGAATACAAAATGGCGGCTGTCATGCAGGGCAAGCCGTATCGGGTGGTCCAGACCGCGAAGGGGTTGGACGTCCCTTGGGGATCGGAGTACGTGCTGGAAGGCCGGATACTTGCCGGACAGCGCGAGCCGGAAGGCCCGTTTGGCGAGTTCCCCGGCTACTACTCGGGTTGCCACAGATACCCGGTGATCGAGATCGATCGCGTCTCGCACCGGAAGGATCCGATCTACGACTCGGTGTATGTCGGAAGGCCCTGGACCGAGCTTGATTTCCTGCAAGCGATGACGACGTGTACGCCAATTTTCGTGCAGCTCCACGCGATGTTTCCAGAGGTCGTCGCGGTCAACGCGCTTTACACGCATGGGCTGGTGGTCATCGTTTCCACGAAAACCCGCTATGGCGGGTTCGCCAAGTCGGTCGGTCTGGGTGTCCTGACCACGCCGCACGGCCTCGGTTACGCCAAAATCATTATTGTCGTCGATGCTGACGTCGATCCATTCGACCTCAAGCAGGTGATGTGGGCCATGTCGGTCAAGGTCAACCCGGCGGGCGATGTCATGATCTTGCCGAACCTCGCGGAGAATTTGCTGGACCCGGCCGGTCAGCCGGCCGGGATGGCACACAAGATGATCATTGACGCAACCACACCCGTCGCGCCCGACATTCGCGGCGATTACGGTCAGGAGCTGGACACCCCGCAACGCACTGACGCCTGGCGGACAAAGCTTGCCACGCTGATGAGGGATCTACAGAAATGAGCCAGGCGATTGAGGGCGCCCCTCTCGCTGTCTGTCCTCGGTGCCGTTCCAAGACAATCGTCGTGCAAAGCACGTCGCCGGTGGCCGGGTCTTGGACCGTCTTCGGCTGCGCGACCTGCCTCTATGCCTGGCGCTCGACCGAGCCCGAGGAGAATACCAACCCGGACAAATACCCTGCGGTCTTCCGGCTGAAGCCAGAGGATCTACCAAACCTGCCGGTGTCCCCGAGCATCCCGCCGCGCCGGCGGCCATCTGGTGGCGGGTAGCATTGCTCGCAACGGCCAGGAAACGAATGCGCGAACGATCGGCCTGGCGCAAAACGTAGGGCTCTGTTGGAGCCGACCCACTCACCAGGCTTGCCGTAGCGCCGCGTCCGCGGGGAGAGTGGGGCCATGATCCCCCGCATCGCATTCGACCCCACTGCCCCCGCGCCGCTTGACGGTGTGCGGGTGATTGACATGTCCCGCCTGGTGGCCGGTAACATGTTGACTTTGCAGCTTACCGATCAGGGCGCCGAGGTCATCAAGATCGAGGAGCCTAGGCGCGGCGACCCGCTGCGCGCCTGGCGGGTGAATGGGCTGAGCCTCTACTGGAAGGTCTACGCGCGCAACAAGAAGAGCCTGGCGCTTGATCTGCGGGCCGAGACAGGCCGCGCCCTGCTGCGCGATCTGGCCGCGCAAAGCCAAGTTTTGGTCGAGAATTTCCGCCCCGGGACGCTGGAAGCGATGGGGCTGGGTCCGGACGCACTACACGAAGTCAATCCCAAGCTGGTGGTCGTGCGAATCTCCGGCTTCGGCCAGGATGGGCCGTACCGGGAGCGGCCGGGCTTCGGCACCTTGGTCGAGGCGATGTCGGGCTTCGCCGCCAAGACCGGCTTCGCGGATCGCGAGCCGGTGCTGCCGCCCTTGGCACTGGCCGACATGGTGGCGGGATTGTACGGCGCGTACGCGACAATGGTCGCGCTCCGCGTGGCCGAGCAGGGTGGGCCGGGGCAGGTGATCGATCTGCCGCTGCTCGATCCGATCGTGTCCATCCTCGGCCCCGACCCCGCCATCTTCGGCGTGAGCGGCGAAAAGCCGCGCCGGACTGGCAACCGCTCCAGCACGACGTCGCCCCGCAACGTCTGGCGCACCAGCGACGGACGCTATGTCGCGATCTCGGCCTCCATCCAGGGCATGGCCGAGCGGCTGTTCCGCGCCATCGGCAGGCCCGACATGATCGACGATCCGCGCTTTCGCACCAACACCGACCGCGTGCGCAACGCCGAGGCTTGCGAGGCGCCCATCGCCGCGTTCATCGGCGCGCGGACGCTGGAGGAGAACTTGCGCGCCTTCGAGCAGGCCGAGGTGACGGCGGCCCCGGTCTACGCGATCGACCAGTTCCTCGACGATCCGCACGTCCAGCAGCGCGGCGTGGTGGTCGAGGCGCCGGATGACGAGGCCGGCTCGGTCCTGATGCACACGATCATTCCTCGCCTTTCGGCCACACCCGGCCGCCTGCGCCGGCCGGCGCCGGCGATCGGGGAGCATTCGCGGGAGGTGCTGACGGCGATCGGATACGATGCCGAGCGGATCGCGGCGCTGGCGCGGCATGGCGTGGTGGGCCTCGCGGGGGCGTGCTAGAGGCGCGCATGACCGTTCGAACCCGTTTCGCGCCCAGCCCGACCGGCCCACTGCATATTGGCAGCGCCCGCACCGCCCTGTTCAACTACCTGTTCAGCCGCCACCACGGCGGAACGTTCCTGTTGCGCATCGAGGACACGGATCGCGCCCGCAGCACGAACGAGTACACGCGCCTGATCCTCGACAGCCTGGCCTGGCTCGACCTCTCGCCGGACGAGCCGCCGCTGTTCCAGTCCGCGCGCGCCGCCCGCCATGCCGAGGTGGCGCGACAGATGCTCGAAGCGGGCCACGCCTATCGCTGCTACTGCACGCCCGAGGAACTGGCCCGGATGCGGGAGGAAGCGTTGGCCGAGAAGCGGCCGGCGCGCTTCGATGTCTGGCGGGACCGCGATCCGGCCGAGGCCCCACCGGGCGTTGCCCCGGCGATCCGGCTGAAGGCGCCCCGCGAGGGAGAGACGGTGGTGGACGATCTTGTGCAAGGGCCGGTCCGCGTGGCCAATGCCGAGCTTGACGACATGATCATCCTGCGCAGCGACGGCTCGCCCACGTACCTGCACGCCGTCGTGGTGGACGACCACGACATGGGCATCACCCATGTGATCCGCGGCACCGACCACCTGACCAACACGTTCCGCCAGGTGCAGATCTATCATGCGATGGGTTGGGCGCTGCCCCGCTTCGCGCATGTGCCGCTGATCCATGGCGCGGACGGGGCGAAGCTGTCGAAGCGCCACGGGGCGCAATCGGTGACTGAGTTCCGCGAGCAGGGCTATCTGCCCGAAGCGTTGTGCAACTACCTGCTGCGACTCGGCTGGGGACACGGCGACGTGGAGGTGGTCGATCGCGCCGAGGCCATCCGCCTCTTTGACATCGACGGGGTCGGGCGGGCGCCGGCGCGGATGGATTACGCCAAGCTGACCCACCTGAACGGCATCTACTTGCGCCAGGCCGACGACGGGCGGCTGACCGAGGAGGTGCTCGCCCGCCTTGCTGGGCGGAGCGATCTGGTGCTGGACGAGGCCGCCATGAGGCGCATCCGCGCGCTCATGCCGGGGTTGAAGGAGCGTGCCAAGACGCTCGTGGATCTTGCTGACTCCGCGGCTTTCCTGGCGCGGCGCCCCCCGCTGCCCCTGGACGCCAAGGCCGCCGCGCAGCTGACCGAGAATGCGCGGGCGATGCTGCGCCAGCTTGCGCCGGCGCTGGCGGCAACGGACTTCTCCGCCCCGGCCCTGGACGCCGCGCTGCGCCGCTTCGCCGAGGCCACCGGACGCAAGCTCGGCCAAATCGCCCAGCCGCTACGCGCGGCGCTGACCGGCAGCACGGTCAGCCCCGGCATCGACGCGACACTGGCCGCGCTCGGGCGCGAAGAGTCGCTCGCCCGGCTGCGCGCGGTGACGGGCTGACAGCGCCTAGCGCGTCTCCGCCTCCGCCCGCATCTCCCCGAACACCTTGCGCGCGACGAGCAGCGCCTCGCGCACCAGCGGCAGGCCGCAATAGCCGGAGAGATGCAGCAGGGCCTCGACCAGTTCGTCCTCGCTCCAGCCTTCGCGGCGGGCCATGCGCAGATGGATCGCCAGCTCCGCTTCCCGGCCCATCACCGTATCGGAGATCACGCAGATCAGGGTACGGGTCTTTACGTCGAGGCCGGGGCGGGTCCACAGCCCGCCGAACACGTTCTCCACGGCGATCTCGCCGAATTTCCGCATGATCGGATCGTCGTACACCGCCTTGTCGATGCGATCGGCATAGGCGTCGCCCATCAGGCGGCGGCGTATCGCGCGGCCTTGCTCCGCCCGGCTGGTTCCGCTCATCGGGCTATTCCGGCAACGTTTCGCCTGAACCGCCGAATGGCTCCGGGAAGTCGCGGAATTTCGGCAACCCGTCCCGGATCGCCAGCACCTTCTCACCGTAATTCACATGCAAGGCCGGCTGGAAGGGAAGATCCGGGATCGTGGCGGCGAACACATCGACCATCCCGAAGGTCGGATGCCGCGTCATGATATGCCCGCCGCACTGGCGGCAGAATTGCCGGTGGCTCATCTCCGTCTTGGCATAGGTTCCGATCTGATCCTCGCCCTTTGTCACCGTCACATTCTCGGGCTTCCACAACGAGAATGCGTTGACGGGAGAGGCCGACCAGGACCGGCAGGAGGTGCAATGGCAATAGCCCATGGCCTCCGGCTCGCCCCGAACCTCAAGCGTGACGCTGCCGCAGAAGCACGCGCCGGGATAAGAGTTCGCCATCGCAATCCTCCCTCATGCCTTGATCGGGAGGATCGTACCGGGCAGGCAGCCGGGACGCAAATCGCGGCCCGTCACACCTCCACAACAACATAGTCGTGTTCGACCGAGACCGGGACCGTCTCGGCCACGAACGGCCCTTTCGCAAGCGTCTCGCCGGGCTCCACGCTGACATTGTAAGTACGGGCCTTCACCCCGTCAGGCTCGCACCAGGACTGGCCGGTGCGGATGTCGAACTCCCAGCCGTGCCAGGGGCAGCGCAGCATCTCGCCGTGCCGGGCCAGCCGGTATTGGCCTGGCCGATCAGCTTCCATGGCCGCGAACAGCCGCCCCCGGCACAGTGCCGCGCCCTCGTGCGGGCAGCGGTTGATCAACGCGAAATACATCCCATTGACGAAGAAGACGCCGATCTCGCGGCCCTTCACAGTGACGATCTTGCAGGTGCCCGGCGCGATCTCTCCGACGGCGGCAACGACGTGGCGACTCATTCCAGCCCGTAGAACGCCACCGCATTATCCCGGAAGATCCGCCGCCGCCCATGCTCGGGCAGCTTCACCTTGAAGGCATGGCGCGGGTCGTCCTGGTCCCAGTGCGGATAATCGGTTGAGAACATCACCCGGTCCCAGCCGATCCACTCGATCGTCGCCAAGAGATCCGCCGGCCGCTCGGGTTCCTCGATCGGTTGTGTCGTCACCCAGACATGCTCGCGAATGTATTCGGACGGCAGGCGCTTGAGGTGCGGCACCTCGTTGCACAGCCGGCGGAAATGCTTGTCGAGGCGCCAGCTTAGCGCGGGCAGCCAGGCGAAGCCGCCCTCCACCAGCACCACCCGCAAGGCGGGGATGCGCTCGAACACGCCCTCCACCACCAGGCTCGTGACCAGCGCCTCCATGCTTTGCACGTAGCTGTGGTGCTCCTCGTGATAGAAGGATGGCCAGCCGCCGCCCGTGGAGGGGTGGCCGCTGGTGCCGCCCAGGTGCAGCGCAATGGGAAAGCCGTTGGCGGCGCAAGCTTCCAGGATCGGCCAGTAGCGGCGCCGGCCCAGCGGCTCCAGCCCGCGCGGCGGGATTTGCACCTGCACGAAGCGCCGGTCCCCGGCACGGCGCTCGATTTCGCCGATCGCCGCCTCCTGGTACTCGAGCGGGATCTGCACCGACGCTTTCAGGCGCGGCTCCCGGTCGCACCAATGGGACGCCTGCCACTCGTTCACCGCGCGGGACATCGCCGCGCCGAACTCCAGGTTCCGCTCGTCCGAGCACCGCCCGACCAGTGGCAGGATCACGCCGTACGCCGCGCCGAACGCATCGAGCAATTGCGCGCGGACGAAATCGAGATCCGAGCCCGGAACCCCACCCGCTGGCGGCCAGGCGTCAACCCGCATCCCGACCTCCGGCGACATGCGCGGATAGGCAGCGGTGCCGCTCAAAGCCTGCCGCGACCGCCCGCCGATGGTGCGGCGATGCTGGCGCCAGCGCTCGGAGAGGAATGGGTCGAAATCCGCTCCGCCGTTGCGTGGGTAGAGATGCACGTCGCAATCGACATAGCCGAGCAGGGTTTGACTGCCGAGATCGGCGTTGCGCTCTAGGACCGTCACGGTCATCGCACGCGCTCCTTGCTTTCATCGAGCCGTGAATAAGTAGCTAGCGGATTCTCGATCGAAATCTTCCGCACAAGCCCCGTCGGCAGCCCGTCCGGCAACGCTTCGTTCCCCTCGAAGTGCCAGTGCGGGTAATCGGTCGAGAACAGCAGCATGTCCTCCGAGCCGATTTCCTCCAGAACCCGCTCAAGCTGCGCCGGCTCCGGCGGCGCGTCGAAGGGCTGGATGGTCAGGCGCACATGCTCGCGCAGGTACTCGGCGGGGGGGCGCTTCAGCCACGGCACCTCCGCCCGCACGCCGCGCCACGTCTTGTTGGCCCGCCAGATCCACGCGGGCAGCCAAGTCACGCCGGATTCGATCAGCACCACCTTGAGGCGGGGGAACTCGACGAACACGCCCTCGGCGATCAGGCTGTTCAGCGCGGCGGCGAAGCCCTGCGCCTGCACCACGTAGTCCTCAAGCAGATAGCTTGGCCAGCCGATGGAGGTCGTCGGGTGGCGCATGGTCGATCCGGCATGGATGCCCACGGGCAGCCCCAGCCGCTCGGCGGCGCGGTAGATCGGCCAGTTCTGCCGCCGTCCCAGGGGCAATTCCTGCATCGCCAGCAGCAGCACCTGCACGAAGCGCCGGTCCTCGGCGCAGCGTTCGATCTCCTGGACGGCCAGCTCGGGGCTATGGACCGGCACGACGATGGAGGCGCGCAGGCGCGGGTCCGTGTCGAGCCATTCCGCCGCGAGCCATTTGTTGATGGCGCGGCAGAACGCGGCCGACAGATCCTCGCTGAACACCGCCTGCGCGCCGTGCAGCACGTTGCAGATCGCGAAGCGGCTGCCGAAGCCGTCCAGCACGTGGGCGCGCAGCAGGGCGGGATCGCTGCCTGGCCTCTTGCCCTTCGCCCGCCAATCCGGCCGCCCGGAAAGCGGGGCATTGGGCGGATAGGCGCCGAGATCGTAGTTGTCCCGCTCCAGCCCGCGCATCCGCACATGCTCGCGCCAATACTCGTCCAGATAGGGGAGCAGGACATGGGTGCCGGGCAGCGCCGGATGGGTGTCGCAGTCGATCGCGCCGGGAGCGGGAGTGGCCACGTCGCCTCCTTCCCCGTTACCATAGGCGCCCCCGGCCCCCGGCGGCAATGCCGGTTAGACGCCTTCGCTAGCGGCGTACAGACGTTCCATTTCAGCCGCGAAGGCAGACCGCAAGGCCTCGGCCTCGGGCTGAGGAAGCCAATTGGAGATCGATTGGAACCGCAGCTCGGCCAAGGTCGCGGCGGTTAGGTCGCGCCACGGCAGGCGGGCGGCGCCTTGCACGCGAGTCAAGGTGGCCAGCAGCTCGTCACGGATGCCCTGGATGAAGTCCGTGGGCGGCGGCTCATCCGTGCCGAAGCTATGCTCGGCCGCGAACAGATCGGGCTGGGCGAATCGGACCATAACGGGGAGTTTGCATTAGATGGCCCGGTTGCGACAAGGACTCGCCTTGGCGCGGGCTCGTTTTCGCATTTCGGTGGAATGGGTAGCTTGGTAAATGGACAGTGAACTTGGTGCGCTCTGGCGCCAGCGGACACTGCCCGACATCGTCCGCGCGCTAATCGCCCGCGGCAATGAGGGGCATGTCCGAAGCCTATTGGGCGAAATCCTCCATCACGGGCTGGGCGCCGACTATCTCGCGATTGACCACGAGGTGCGGATGCCGGAGGTGCGCGGCCGCGCCGACGCGCTGTTCGGCGCCACGGTGTTCGAGATCAAGAAGGATTTGCGCCATGAACTCGCCGACGCGCGCGGGCAATTAGAGCGATACCTCGCCGAGCGCGAGGCGCGGCTGAAGCACCGTTTCCTGGGCATCGCCACTGACGGGGCAAGCTTCATCGCCTTCGAGCTGCGCGACGGCGCGCTGGTCGAGATCAGCCGTTATGACGTGCGCGCGGACCGTCCGGGCGCGCTGCTCGATTGGCTTGCCCCCGCCGTCTCCCCGCTCACCGACCTTCTGCCTGATCCGTTGATCGTTCAGCGCGAGTTAGGCCGCGACAGCCTGACTTTCGCGCGGGCGCGCGGAACCCTGGACAGTTTGTGGGCGGCGCTGAAGAGCCATCCCGAGGTCGAGCTGAAGCGCCAGCTTTGGGACCGTTTCTTGCATCAGGTCTATGCGGCTCCGATCGGGGATGATTCGCTGTTCCTTCAGCACACATACCTGACCATCGTCGCCAAAACTGTCGCGGCGAGCGTGCTGGATCTGCGCGTGGACGATGCCGATTCCATCCTATCCGGGCGGGCGCTGACCGAAAGCGGCATCAGAGGCGCGGTGGAGAGCGACTTCTTCGACTGGGTGCTACAGCGCCCCGAGGGCGCCGACCTGGTACTGCGCATCGCCCGCCAGGCGGCGCGCTTCCGGCTGCGCGACGCCAAGGCCGACGTGCTGAAGGCGTTGTACGAGAGCTTGGTCGATCCGGCGCAGCGTCACGACTTGGGCGAATACTACACGCCGGACTGGCTAGCCGCGCGCCTGGTGCGCGCAGCGGTGGACCGGCCGCTGGAGCAGCGCGTTCTCGATCCGGCCTGCGGCTCCGGCACGTTCCTGTTCCACACCATTCGCCAGTTGATGGAGGCGGCGCGCGAAGCTGGCTGGGCACCGGCGCGTATCGTGGAGGCGTGCGAGGCGCGGGTGCGCGGCATCGACGTTCATCCCGTGGCGGTGATTTTCGCGCGGGTGACGTGGCTGCTGGCGATCGCGCAAGACGGCACGATCGAGCAGCGCGCGAGCGATGTCCATGTGCCGGTCTATCTCGGCGATTCCATGCAGTGGAACGTGCATCAGACGCACAACATGCGCGACGTG
>DATFDN010000107.1:0-9442 GCA_035252035.1 Acetobacteraceae bacterium
GCCCGAGATGCGCATCGCGCGCGAGGAGGTCTTCGGCCCGGTCCTGTCCATCCTCGGCTTCGAGGACGAAGCGGATGCCGTGAGGCTCGCCAATGACACGATCTACGGTCTTGCTGCCGGCGTGTGGACGAAGGATATCGGCCGTGCCGTGCGCATGTCGTCCGCCTTGAAGGCCGGCACGGTATGGGTCAACACCTATCGGGCGGTCAGCTATATGATGCCCTTCGGCGGCATGAAGCATTCCGGCATCGGCCGCGAAAGCGGCATCGAGGCTATCCGCGAATTCCTGGAGACCAAGAGCGTGTAGATCTCGCACGCACAAGGCGCGCCGGCCAACCCCTTCATCATGCGGTAGGTTCCGGGACTCTTAGAACGGCATCGTCAGGTTGGCGGCTTGCCGGAGTGGACCAGGCCCGGTAGCCGGGCCGGATGACAGCGCCTGCTTGCCCCAGCTACGCCGGTCACCGGTTCCCGGCAGAGATCATCAGCCACGCGGTCTGGCTCTACCTCCGCTTCCCGCTGAGCCTGCGCCACGTCGATGAGATCCTGGCGGCCCGTGGCATCACGGTCAGCCACGAGACGGTGCGGCAATGGGCGCTCAAGTTCAGCCAGGCCTTCGCCAACCAGATCCGCCGCCGGCTGCCGCAGGCCGGCGACAAGTGACACCTCGATGAGGTCGCGGTGAAAATTGCCGGCGTGCAGCATTGGCTCTGGCGCGCCGTGGACCAGAACGGGATGGTGCTCGACATCTTGGTGCAGAGCCGACGCGACACCCGGGCCGCCAAGCGCCTGCTGCGGAAACTCCTGAAGAAGCAGATGCGCCAACCTCGCGTCCTGATCACGGACAAGCTGGCCAGCTATAGCGCCGCGAAGAAGGTGATGCCCTCGGTCGAGCACCGGAGGCACAAAGGCCTCAATAACCGGGCCGAGAACTCGCATCAGCCGACACGGCGACGCGAGCGACAGATGAAGCGGTTCAAGTCGGCCCGGCACGTGCAGCGCTTCCTCTCCGCCCACGATTCGGTCAACAACCTCTTCCACCTCCGTCGCGATCACCGCCCTGCCGCCTAGTACCGAGCCGCCCGAACCCGCGCCTTCCAAACCTGGGCCGAAGTGACCGGCGTTGCCCGCGTGGCGTGAGTATCAGTGCGCCCGACCCGCGTCGCGGACCTCATCGCGCCCACAGTCCAACAACTTAACGATACCCCGGGCGGAGGCCGCCATCTCTCGCTACAAACGGGTGATCGGCGACGGGCGGAGCCGGCCAAGGTTCCGCGTGCGCAGCACGTGGAATGTCGGCGGAGGGTGCGCGCGCATACGGAGGAGCGCCGGGAGACGGAGGTGGATGTCGCCGTCCACGCGCTCAACCGCATGCTGGAGCTGGGACGCCCGAACTACGTCCGCGTCACCTGAAACCAAACAGGGCTGGGCTATTGCACCTGCTCCTCTGATCTACGCAACACAGTCGCCCATCAGTATCGAGCCGCCCGGGCCAAGGCCTTCCGGACCTGGGCCGAGGTCACCGGTGTTGCCCGAATGGGGTGACCCTGGTGCGCCCGGCCCGAGGTGTAGACATCGGCTCGATCCCGGTCGTACAAGTTGACGATGCCGCCCCGGCCGCGGGTGATTTTCGAGCAGGGCAAGACGGTCGCGCGATCCAGTGGCGCGTCAGTGACGTCGCTGAGAACATGTCGCGCTCTGGTGCGCAATCACGTCCTGAATGCCAGCCTCCACCGACTCGAAAAGCATCGAAACGTAGCCGAGCGGATCGCGGGTGCAGTTCAGCGCGAGAACGATCAGGACGTTGCGCATCGCCTGCACGCCTCTCACGGCGTCCTCTTGAAGCAGGTCAACGATCTTCTGCTCGAGGCGAGCAAGCTCGGCGTGGTTGTCGGGTGCGTCCGCCTCGGGTGCGATCATGGGACCTTTCCTTGGTTCCAGGTGTCTGGGGCTTTCTGCGCTGCCTTCCGCTTCTGAGCTTCGGACATACCACCTGTGTAGACCAGCGTTGTTCCGCGATGTCTTCAACCCGTTCCTTCAGACTAGCGTCCCCAGTGGCTCCGGACGGATCGCGCTCGTAGAGTGGCTCGTAAAACCTGGAGAACAGAACGGTGCGACCGTTCTCGTGAACCATACGCCACCAGGACGGTGATTCCACCGGGCGAATTCGGCCTTGCTGCACATGATTCCTCGGCGGCCTCGTGAGACGTAGGATCGTACCATAGGCTTCTACCTCACGAACTTCCGGGACCGGCGCCGCGCCGGCTTGAGCGCAACGCCTTCGCGGTAAGGTTCCTCCAAGAACGCCACGCCAGCTGCCTCTAGGGCGAGGCGCAGCGCGCGTTCGTTCTGCGCCATTAGGCTCGTCGCCTCGCGCTCGAAGTTCCGGACGGTGCTGACCGAGACGCCGGCCTTCGCCGCCAGGTCTACCTGCGACCAACCCAGAAGGGCCCGCGCGGCCCGTGCCTGTCCCGGTGTCATGGGCGGGAAATGGGCAATTTTCGGAAAAATACAAGACGATATTTTTGAGTTGAAATGCGGTGGAACACAGCCCACATGAGAGTTGTCCTGGTAAGGAAGAAGAAAACGTGACGTCGGATGTGACTGAGATTGAGCTTTGCTGGCCCGGCTTCTCCTGGCGTGACATCCGACACGGCGACGGCCACCGCCACCATTGAGCAAGCAAGCTGAGCCGGGTTCCACTGGCGTGACATGCCGCCCCGCCACCGCCACCGAGCGCAAGCGCCGCCAGCGGGAGCGAGAGCGGCTCATCTACCAGACGGATGACTGGCAACTGTTTTGCGACTGGGCGCGGCTGCCCCAGAAGGCCGGCTGCCAGCCCTACGATCTGCGCAAGGTCGTGCTGAAGGAGTTGGTCGACAACGCGCTTGACGCTGGCGCCAACGTGTCACTTGGCCGCAGCGACGACGGCTGGAGCTGGGTCGTCTCTGATGACGGCCCAGGCATCGATCCGGCCGAGGTGCCGACCCTGTTCTGCGTCAACCGCCCCCTACGATCAAGCAAGCTGAAGCGCCTGCCCCTTCGCGGCATGCTCGGCAACGGCTTGCGCGTCGTCACGGGCGCCGCTGCCGCGAGCGGGGGCAGTCTCGTCGTCGAGGCCCGTGGGCATCGCTTGACGCTCGGTGTGTGCCAGCAGACCGGCCAGACGCTCGTCCTGTCGGACGAGGCAATCGAGCCGCGCCCCGGTGTGACAGTGCGGATCAGGTTCGGGAACGGCATTCGGGAAGACGACGCAGAGTTGGCGCGCGGTACCATCGCCCTTTCCGGGCAGGGCAAGGCTTACACCGGCCCATCCTCGCCCTGGTGGTACGGGGCGAAGGATCTGCATGAACTCTTCCTGCGCGCCACGCCAGACGACACCACCGTCGCCGACGTCCTCGACGATCTCGGGTTCGTCAGTGGTGACGACCGCCCGGCACGAACGCTGGATCGGGCCGAAGTCACGGCAGTCCTGGAGAGACTCCGCGCCGCTGTCACTGCGGTGCCACCCTCGGCACTGGGAGACATAGGCCGCGGTCCGGCCTGCCCCGGCTACGCCATGAAGACCGGTACCACCCGCACCTCGTCGGGCGCGGTTATCCCCTTTGTCGTGGAAGTGCGGGCTGCATGCGAACGAGCAGAGACGAAAGGCCAAGGTTCGATTCAGATCGCCACTGTCCTCAACCGCTCGGTGACAGCCGCGCGCATCCACGCCTTTTCCGCCTCGGGCGCGATCACCCTTCAAGGGTGTGGCCTCATGCGTACTGTGCACGGGCCTGGCACCGGCAACTACAAAGTGGTCCTGAGCGTCATCGCGCCCCACATCCAGCTCGCGACAGACGGCAAGGAACCATCCCTTTCTCCGTTCGGCAACGCGATCGCGGAAGCGATGCGCAAAGCGTGCGGCGCCGCACACCGCGCGATGGCTCGGCCGCAGACTAAGCTTAGCCAGAAGGAGGCCGCCTGGAGCGTCATGAAGGATGCATTCATGCAAGTCAGCGGCGATGGCGAGCTTCCGGCAAACGCCAGACAGATCATGTATGCGGCGCGGCCCGACATCCTTCGGTTGACTGGCAGGGACAAGCTGGACAGCAGCTATTTTACGCAAACTCTGTTGCCGGATTACGTCAGCGAGCACCCTGAGGAGACCAAAAATTGGGACGTGGTCTTCGATGCTCGGGGCAACCTTGCCGAGCCGCACACCGGTTCCAGAGTGCCGCTCGGCACTCTTCAAGTCAGGTGCTACGTGGGGGAGCGTCCACTGCTTACCCCTCCAGTACAGGTCACTGGCGGCGGTCTGTATCCAACTGTTGGCCCGCAACACCGATATTCCACGATTCTGTTCGTCGAAAAGGAGGGCTTCGATCCGCTGCTCCAGAAAGCGCGCATCGCTGAGCGGTTCGACATTGCCATCATGTCCACCAAGGGCATGTCCACCACAGCGGCGCGATTGCTTCTGGACCGGCTAGCGCCAATGGTCGAGAAGGTGCTGGTGCTGCACGACCTCGATGCGAGTGGTTTCTCGATCTTCGGCACACTGGGCAAGGATGGTCGCCGCTACCGCTTCACGAACAAGACGCGGGTAGTAGATATCGGGCTGCGACTTAAGGACGTCAGAGATATGGACCTTCAGTCAGAGCCGGTGAAATGGAAAAAGAACGACGACTGGAGCAAGCGACGCAACACTCTGGAACGACACGGCGCGACACCAGAGGAGATCGCTTTTCTCCACGACCGCCGTGTTGAGCTGAACGCCATGACATCCGTTCGGTTCGTGGCATTCCTTGAGCGCAAGCTGATTGAGCATGGCGTTCAAAAGGTGGTCCCCGACCACAGCGTCATGGAACACCACGGTCGCCGCGTGCTTGAGCACAGGCTGGCTGACGACATGCTCCGCGACATGCGAGAAAGGCTGCAAGGGCGAGCCGCCACCATCAAGCTGCCAGAAGACCTGGATCGCCGCGTCAGGAATCTCCTCAAGCAGCACCCCGACCTACCCTGGGACGAGGCCGTCGCTCGCGTCGTCTCGGAAGTGACGCGCAACTGACCCCGACGCCTCCGGTTGGAGACACGCCATGAGTGGCGACGCCGCGATTCGCTCGATGCCGCTCCACACGCACTTGAACCGCGTCGACAGAGGGTTGGCCGCGCTTGGGATTGGCCCGGCGGACGCGATCCCGCCCGAGCGGTTGTTTCCCCTGGATCAGTGGCACTGTCACGGCACCGACGCCGTCCGCGCCGCGGTGGAGCAGCTTGGCCTCGGCCCCGCGGGCCGCGTGCTCGACATCGACTCTGGCGTCGGCGGGCTGGCGCGCTACTTCGCGCACACCACCGGGTGCCACGTCACGGCGCTTGAGCTGCAGCCCGAGTTGCACGCGATCGCCACCGACCTGACGCTGACGCTGCGGCCTTGGCGGGCACGTCACGCATCTCTGCGGCGACGCGCTCAGCCATCCGGTTCCAGACGGCGCGTTCGACGCCGTGGTGAGCTGGCTTGCGATCCTGCACATCCCTGATCGGCCGCGCCTCTTTGGGCGGCTTGCGCGTGCGTTGCGCCCGGGCGGCGAATGCCACGCCGAGGATCTCTGCATGCGGGCGCCATTTGCGCCGCGGGACCTGCACGATTTGCGTGACGTCGTTTTCGGCGTCACGGCCACCGGCATCGAGGCCTACACCGGCGATCTGCGGGCGGCCGGATTCGTCGGAATCACCGTCACGGATCTGACCGGCGACTGGGCACCGTATGCCCTTGCCCGACTGGCGGCGTGGCGGGAGAACCACGCAAACTACACGCGGGTGCATGGTGAGGCGCCTATGCCGCGCAAGAGATGTTCTACGCGGTGATCGCGCGTCTCTATGACAGCGGCAGCCTCGGCGGCGTTCGCCTGGTGGCACGTGTGCCGTGAGCGAAAGAGCGATGGTCGAGCAGGCACCATGGCTGTCGGCGTGGCCGCATCTCGAGCAACGGCGGCCGGCTTTCACGAGCACACGCACAACAAAATCATGTTACACCCTTGCACTGGGACCACGATCCGGATAGCGCTGCCGCGCGCGCGGCATTGGCGGGCCGGCGACCGGGCTGGCGCCAGCGGCATCACGGCCGCTGCGGCATGGCTGACGATTGCCATCCGGCCCGGCTGCCGGGCCCGGTCCGCCCCGGCAAGCCGCCCTGACGATGCCGTCATGTTGTGTCTGGGCCTTGCAGTGATGCTTGGCGCCTCGCTGCGGATTTGATAAGCAAGATTCCAATTCTTGGTGACTTTGCCTAGCGATGACCGGAAACGAGAGCTGCGGATTGGGCAGCCAAAACACTTCTGAAATTTCTGTGTCGATCCCGAAAGTATGACGACCCCTGCCCAGCCGGAACCGTCCGGCATTGCCGGCCGAGGGTCTTTCTTTGCCGTGGACCGGCGGACTTGGTCCCGGGCTTGCGCCCTGGGCTTGAATCCTGCCGTCGCGTACCTGGTGTTGGCGCGCGGCAGCGGCCCCGATCAGCGAACCACGTCGTGGTCGGTCCACGCCATCGAAGAGCGCACCAGCGTGGCCCGCCCCCGAGCCAAAAAGGCCATCGAAAGCCTCGAGCGCGCCAGTTTGGTGCGAATCACCCAGAGGGGCACGCGACCTCGCTACTATATCGTCCCCGCGCATGAAGTGCCTGGATGCGAGGGGTATCCGCCGCCAGCCTTGGACTCGGTCGAGCAGAAGGTTTTTGACTGGCTGGCCGCTGGGCATCACTACGTTCCCAAATCAATCGGCAATTCGCGCTCGTACAGCGGCCTGACGGCTGCCGAGGAGCTCGAATCTCGGAACTGGGGAACGTGGTGGCCCCGTCAGATCGCTGACCAACTCGTAAGGAAGGGGCGCGCGCGACATACCGGGGGCGGCACATACGTCCCGATCTGCTACGACGCTGAGGCAGCGGCCAAACCGGACTGGATCTGGCTGCCCAACGCGCTCGTTGACGGTGCCGGCGATAATCTCGTTCCGCCGCTCGAGTTGGTGCGTCAAACCCAGAACCCCGCGGCGCTTCGTTTGCTGATCGACCTGTACCATGCCCAGGAGCTTGCCAGCGACGGCGGCATCCATTGGCGCAGCGTCCGGCAAAGTTTTGTTCGCCACGTCGTCGGGCAGCGTGGCCCCTACGTCGTTTACGGCTTTTCACCGGATGAAGAGCAGGCCTGGGCCGACAAGCCTTTCGTCCGGGCACACATGACCGGCGAGATGGACGAGGGGGCCGACGGCAAGCAAGATCGCGGCTGGCGTGTGTTCTGGACCGCCTGGAACGAACTCATCCGGTTGGGGCTGGTCGAGCTCGTTGGGCATGTCGTGGAGGCGGACACCGACCAAGCTGAGGTCATGCACCCCTACGCCGTCGGGAACGGCGAACCCGCGGAACGCCGGATCGCGCGCGCGGCGCACCAGGCTGGCCTGGCAATGCTGACAGCGGGACAGCAGCAATGGGCAGAGGATCGAGGTCTGCGCCTCGTGCCTGTTCGGGCGCACATCACCGGGGCCCAGATGGTCGGAATTGCCCGCCTGCGCTATCGCCCGAGGACCAGCGCAACGGCGGCTTGGTTCGCCCGGATGCCGGAGTGGGACGAAATGGCGGCCCGCCTCACCGAACTCGCGCTGACGGAGGCGCGCGGCGCCCGGCCGAGGCTCGATATGCAACATCAAGGAGCATCAAGGTAAATCAAGGTTAGTCAAAGGACATCAACGATCCCTAAGAAGTCCCGTACTAGCACGCGCACGCGCGGAGCGCGTGCGCGCCACGGCCAGCTAGCGCTCCAATGGATGGGAGGAGGACAAGGAATGGCGAAGATATCCAGGGCAGATTGCTATCTACCCCTTCTGCCTCTCGACCAAGCACGGCAGGGACCGGCGGTTAAGAGCAGCAATCTCCACGCCGGATGGGAGGGAGCGAAGCCGCCATCCTGCACGAGCGAACTCCTGGCCGGAGGATGCCTCCTGATCCGCCTCCCCGCCCAGCCCGCAATGGGGTTGCGGTCTGGGAACTGAAAGGCCGCTGAGCCTTCAACCTGAAGGTGCTGACGCTAGATGAACTTCGGTTCCTGCATCATCGAGAAGGGCGCGCCGGTGCTACCGGCTGAACAGGCGAGCGCGCCGGCGCCGGTCGACGGTAGACGGTAGACGAGGTGAGGGCAGGACTCCGTGAGCCGAAACGCGAAGTCGGAAAACGCGGCTGCACAGCGAGCCCCGGTGAAAACGAGCAGCGAGCGGGTTGTCGAATGGCAGGCTTTGGACAGGCGAGGCCGGCTCAAGGGCATCGGCGGCTCGCCCGACGATCGGTTCAACAGCCAAGTCGCCAACGCCGCCCTGGCCACAGCTTGGTTTCCGAAGAACATGACCAGCGAGGACCGTGACAAGCTGGTCTCGGCGGTTGTCAACGGGATGATGGCCTTCAAGCCGGCGGACGAAATCGAGGGCATGCTCGCGGCGCAGGCGGTGGCGATGCATCACGCGGCCATGGAGTGCGCCCGCCGGGCCATGATCCCGGAGCAGCCGTTCGAGGTGGCTCAGGGGTGCCGCAAGGCTGCGGCAAACGCGTCGCGGACCTTCACCGAATTGCTCGCCGCACTCGATCGGAAGCGGGGCAAGGGGACGAAGCAGGTGGTCCGGGTCGAGCGTGTGACCGTCCAGCCTGGCGGCCAGGCCGTGGTCGGCGTGGTGGCGCCCGGCATGGCCGCGGAGGGGGCGGGGCATGCAGCAAAAACCGAGGAACAAGCCCATGCACCGCCTGCCGGACTGGCGCACGACGCTGCCCTTGGCCCAGTCTTGCCCCCGCTGCGGAGCGCGGACCCGGAGCGGGAGTGCGTGCCGGTCGCCGGCAATGGCGAACGGCCGATGCCGGATGCACGGTGGCAAGAGCACCGGCCCGCGAACAGCTGAGGGGATTGAGCGCATCCGGAAGGCACACACCGTCCATGGCCGCTACTCGGCCGAGATGCGCGAGCTGCGGCGGGTCATGGCGGCTTGGCGCTGCCTGGCCCGAAACGCAGTGCGCGCCGTCGAGTAGCCGCTGTCCGCTCGCGCACTCTGTTGCGACATGACAGGGGAATTCCTCAGGAGGAGATGCGTGGTGCGGGGTTCACGTCCCCAGCGTGCCAAAAGGGCATTGTCAACTCGTTCCAGGACGGAATGACAATTTGCAGGTAAGGCTCACCGCAGGCCGGATTGAGCGCAGTTTTCATATCAGTCCCGCTTTGCCGGCGACACAAACGGTCACTCATTCCGGAGATGCTTCGCCAAGTTGACAATGCCGCCCGTCATCCGGCCGCCTCAAGGGCGACGGGGGCTGCGCTCGGAAGGGGGGCGGCCTCGGTCCGCGGCGCCCCGCGCTGGCCGGCGATCTGCTCGATGATTCGTACCGCCTCGCCCACCCCGTCCTCGGCGCGGATCCGGGCGCCCAGGGCGGCGGCGG
>DATFDN010000108.1:0-16110 GCA_035252035.1 Acetobacteraceae bacterium
AATCTTCCTCTCCAAACACAGGAGGAGGAGTTCCGGGAGCTTCTTTCCCGTCCGGGCGTCCGGATCGAGCGAATTGTCTCAAATGGCCAATTTACTCCTGTGGACGCGCCCTATGACCAAGCCCATGACGAATGGGTGCTGCTGCTGCGTGGGTCAGCAAGCCTCTGGATCGACGGAGAGGGCGAGCGAGATCTGTGTCCCGGCGACTACCTGTTGATTCCTGCCCACTGCGTTCATCGCGTCACGAAAACAGCGGCCAACGGACCGACGGTGTGGCTCGCCATACATTTTCGCTGAGGCGACGACATCGTCGCAGACAGTGACGCCCAAGCCGGGCCGGTCGGGCACAGTGAGGCGGCCGCCTTCGAGTACGAACCGCTCCTGGAGCAAGTCGTCGCGCAACGGGTTGTGCTTGCGGTCGAACTCGATGACCGGCCGGTTGAGGAGCGATGCCGAGTGGGCCGTGTGCGGGAAGGGCGGGACCGTCGCGACCGCCAGGCCGGCGTCGGTGCCGGGTGCGGTGGGTGGGCGGGGCTCAACCCCGGAGCCTAGCAACGACGCAAGTGCGCCGGCATGGAAGGAGGCCGCCGCTGGAAGGGTGCGGAGAATCGAGTGGCCGCGCTCGCGCCCGCCGAGTCGTCGCGAATGGCACGGGCGTCCAGTGGTCCCGAGCAGACCAAGGCGGAGCGGTGGCCCTCCAGGCCTCCACCGCTCCACGAAAGCGGGGCGAGGCCAGGTCCGATGCTTGTCCGTTCGCGTCCGCTTGAACCCGCGCGCCGCTGCCGGCATGGTGCGTCACGCCAGCCCGCACGGCCGCGAGCGCTCTTGGGTCAGGTTTCGAGGTCGCCCCGATGCCGCACCGGCACTTGCTTGTCTCCGCCCTGCTCGCGGCGCTGCTCGTCCCGCCGCCGCCCGCTCTCGCGTCCCCGCCGCCGGACCGGAGCGCCAGCGACATGCTACAGGGTGTGCTGCCCGCGGTGGTGAACATCACAACCTTCCACGCCGCGACCAGCGGCGACAAGCGCGGACAGTGGGTCCGCGCGACCGGGTCCGGGTTCGTCATCAGCCCGGATGGTGTCATCGTCACCAATCAGCACGTGATCGAGGGGGGTGAGGCGATCGAGGTCACCTTCGCGGACGGCAGGCACGCGCTGGCAACGGTGATCGGGGCCGTCGCGGTGGTGGATCTTGCGGTCCTCAAGGTGTTGCTGCCCCGCAAGCTGCCGGCTCTGACATTCGGCGACAGCGGAAAGGTGCGGATCGGCGATCCCGTGTTCACGATCGGCAACGCGCTTGGCCTCGGCACCTCGGTGAGCGCGGGAATCGTCAGCGCGCTCGACCGCGACATCAAGACCAGTCCCTACGACGCCTACATTCAGACCGACGCGGCGCTCAACCACGGCAACTCGGGCGGCCCGCTGGTGGACGCCAGCGGCAAGGTGGTGGGGGTGGCCTCCGCGCTGATCTCGCCGACGACCGGCTACGCCGGGCTCGGTTTCGCGATCCCGTCCAACGAGGCGAACTTCATTGTTCACAGATTGCTGGAATTTGGCGCGGTTCGGGCCGGCTGGATCGGCTTGCAGTTGCAGGACGTGACGGCGGATCTGGCGGACGGCTTCGGGCTGCGCCGCCCCGAGGGCGGCGTTGTCGTCGCCGTGGCCCCCGGCTCCCCGGCGGCGGAGGCGGGGCTCAGGGTCGGCGACATCGTCACCGGCGTGGGCGGCGAGCCGAGCGCCAATGCCCGTCAGGTGATGAGCGCGGTCGCCGTCACGCAAGTGGGGCGGCGGACGACGTTGGCGGTGTTCCGCGACGGCGCGGAGCGCCGGATCGAGGTCACGGTCGCCGAACTCCCCGACAGCGGGGTGCCGTACAAACCGAGCGAAACCAGCGCCGGCCTGGCGGCCATCGCGGACCAGTCCGACTTCGGCGTCAAGCTGGCCGAGGTGACGGCGGCGACCAACGCGCACGACGGGGTCGAGGTGAAATCCGGCGCCGTCGTCGCCGCCGTCGCCCCGGCCAGCGCCGCGGGCGCGGCCGGCCTGGTTCCGGGCGACGTGATCCTGCGGGTGGAGAACATGCCGGTCGCCAGCCCCGCCGATTTCACGAGATCCGTCGAGGCCGCGAGGCGGCTTGGCCGCTACTTCGTGCCGATGCTGGTGCGGAAGAGGGACGGGCAGCAGTGGATCGCGGTGTTCTCCAAGCTTCCGCCCCTGGCCGCGCCCTAAGATCCCGCGGCGCGCGCCCGTAACTATCCTCGCGCGCCGACCCCGACGCCGCGGATCAGCCCGGAGCGGAGGTGCTTCTCGATCCCCTCCAGCGTGGCGGGCGGGGTCGCTTCAGGAACGCGGCAGTTGCCTTGGGTGGGGGCGGCATGGCGACAACTCTGTTCCGGCCCGTCCCGGGCAATGGCGCCGAGCGACTTAAGTCTCTGAGTCCGCTGGTGGAGCCAAGGGGAGTCGAACCCCTGACCTCCTGAATGCCATTCAGGCGCTCTCCCAACTGAGCTATGGCCCCGATCGGCGGAGGCGCGTCCTATACAAGGCGGCCGGCCGCCCAGGCAAGGGCCGTGTCGCCGTCACAACACGGTGCGGGGGCGAACCGTTGGTTGGAATGATCGTTTCCCACTTGGGAAACGCCGACTCGGAGGCAGCGTTCGATGCTCAAATGGGCTGTGATCTTCTTGTTGATCGCCATCGTCGCGGCGATCTTCGGCTTCGGCGGGATCGCGGCGACGGCGGCCTGGATCGCCAAAGTCCTGTTCTTCATCTTCCTAATCATCTTCGTCATCTTCCTCGTCCTGGGGCTGATGGCGGGACGAAAGGTGCTCTGAAGCCCGAAGAAGGGATTACTCCGCGGCATCGCGCCGGGCCGGGGCGTGCTTGGCAGCGGCTTTGCGTCGCGCCGGCTTGGCAGGCGGGGCGGGTGTCCGCTTGCGAGGGGAAGTGGCGGGGACCGGCGCCTTCTCGGCGGCCGCCTCCCGCGCCTTTCCCTTGCTTGGCTGCTTGCGCGCCGCACCAGCCCGCGGCTTCAGGGCTTTCCCCTTCTCCGCCAGCAGCGTCAGCGCCTCTGCTAGCGTGACATCCTCCATCGCGGTCGTGCGGGGAAGGTTGGCGACCGTGTTCCCGTGCTGGACGTACGGGCCGAACCGGCCCTTGCGCACCGCCACCGGCTGCTTGTCGTCCGGATGCGTCCCGAGCGTGCGGATATTGGCCATCTTCTTGGCCAGCACATCCACGGCGCGGTTGATGCCGACGCTCAGCACGTCGTCATCACGGTCGAGCGAACCATAGACCGCGCCCATGCGGACATAGGGACCGAAGCGGCCGATCCCGACCTCGATCGGCTCGCGAGTCTCTGGGTGAAGGCCGATCACGCGCGGCAGCGCCAGCAGCGCGAGCGCCTGCTCGATCGTGATCTGCGCGCCGTCCATCCCGCGCGGCAACGAGGTGCGGCGCGGCTTCGGGGCCTTCTTGTCGTCCGACGCCTCGCCTTGCTGCACATAGAGCCCGTATGGGCCGCGACGTACCGTGATCTCCTCGCCGGTCTGCGGGTGATGACCGAGGACGCGCACGCCCTCCCTTAAGGTCTCGCCCTCCCCCTCTCCAGTCTCGATGGCGAGACGCCTTGTGTACTGGCAGGCAGGATAGTTGGAGCAGCCGATAAAGCTGCCATACCGCCCGAGCTTCAGGCCCAGCCGTCCGTTTTGACAGGCGGGACACAGGCGCGGGTCGGACCCGTCCTCGCGGGCGGGAAAGAAGTGCGGTCCGAGATCCTGATCCAGCGCGGCAATGACATCGCTGATCTTCAACTCCTTGGTTTGCTCGACCGCTTTCGAGAATTCCTCCCAGAAGGCGCGCATCACCGCGCGCCAATCGGTCTGCCCGGCCGAGATATCGTCGAGCTTCTCTTCCATCGTGGCGGTGAAGCCGGTCTCGACATAGTGCTCGAAGAAGCTGGTCAGGAAGGCAGTGACAAGCCGCCCCCGGTCCTCGGGGACAAACCGGCGCTTCTCCAGCCGCACGTATTTGCGGTCTTGCAGGACCGAAAGGATCGACGCGTACGTGGATGGCCGGCCGATCCCCAGTTCCTCCATCCGCTTCACCAGGCTCGCTTCCGAGAAGCGGGGCGGAGGCTGGGTGAAGTGCTGCAAGGCGGCGACGTTGCCGCGCTTCAGCCTGTCGCCCTCGGCCATCGGCGGCAGCATCCGGCCATCCTCCTCGGCCTCGCTTGCCTCCGCGTCGTCGCGATCCTCGCGGTAGAGCTTCAGGAATCCGTCGAAGGCGACGATGGACCCGGTTGCCCGCAGGCGCAGACCCTTCCCGTCCGTCACCTCGACCATAACCTGGTCAAGCTCCGCCGACTGCATTTGCGACGCGACGGCGCGCTTCCAGATCAGCTCGTAGAGCCGGCGCTGCTCGGGACTGAGATAACGCCCCACATCATCCGGGGTGCGGCCGACATCGGTGGGACGGACCGCCTCGTGCGCCTCCTGGGCGTTCTTCGCCTTGCTGCTGTACTCGCGCGGGGCGGCGGGGAGATAGTCCGGGCCATAAGCGCCCGCGACGTGCTGGCGGATCGCGCCGATCGCCTCCCGCGCCATCTGCACGCCGTCGGTGCGCATGTAGGTGACAAGCCCGACCGTCTCGCCGCCGAGATCGACCCCTTCGTAGAGCTGCTGGGCGGTGCGCATGGTCTGCTGGGCGCCGAAGCCGAGCTTGCGGGACGCCTCCTGCTGCAAGGTGGAGGTGGTGAAAGGGGGCGGCGGGTTGCGCTTGACCCGCTTCTTCTCGACCGTCCCGACGCTGAACGTCCCGGCCTCGACCACCGCCTTCGCTTGGAGCGCGAGCGCCTCGGTGTTCAAGTCGAATTGCTCGAGGCGCTTGCCGCCGAGGTGCGTCAGGCGGGCCGTGAACGTGGCGCCGGCCGGGGTGGTGAACAGCGCCTCCACGGTCCAGTACTCGCGCGGGCGGAACGCCTCGATCTCGGCCTCGCGCTCGCAGATCAGGCGCAGCGCGACCGACTGCACGCGCCCCGCGCTGCGGCTGCCCGGCAGCTTCCGCCACAAAACGGGCGAGAGGGTGAAGCCCACGAGATAGTCCAACGCGCGCCGCGCCAGGTACGCCTCGATCAGCGGCTGGTCGAGGTCGCGGGGCTGGGCGAGGGCGGCGCGAATGGCGCTTCGGGTGATCTCGTTGAAAGTGATGCGCCGGACAGCGACGCCGCGCAGCGCCCTCTTCTCGTCCAGCATGTTCCGCACATGCCAGGAGATCGCCTCGCCCTCCCGGTCCGGGTCGGTTGCGAGATAGAGGGTGCGCGCGCCCTTCAGCGCCTTGGCGATGGCGCTGACCTGTTTCTCTCCGCGCGCGTCGGCCTCCCAGTCCATCGCGAAATCCTGGTCTGGGCGCACCGAGCCATCCTTGGGCGGCAGGTCGCGGACGTGACCAAAGCTCGCCAGGACAGTGAATTTGTCCCCGAGATAGCGATTGATGGTTTTGGCTTTCGCGGGCGATTCGACGACAACGACGTCCGGCATTGTTTCCTGTGCGTCGGGCGGGAGAATCGAGGACGAGCTAAGGCGCCAAAAGGGCGACGCGCGCTCCGGAAAGTGTCTCGATCCGTCCGGCGAGTTCTAGTTCAAGCAAGACCGCCATCACGGCGGCAGGAGAGAACTGGCAGCGACGTACCAGGTCGTCAACCGCGGTGGGGGAGGCATCCAGCAATTCAATCACCTGTGAGCGAGCCGCTGCAAGCGTTGCTTGCGGTTCCGCTGGCTCCTCCCAAACCGGCCCCGGCTCTCCGAACCCGTCGGGTGTGCCGCGCGCGAAGAGCGGGGCACGGGCGATCCCGACACGGGATGGGTGATCCGGCAGGTTGTCCAGCACATCGGACGCGGTCTCGGTCAAGTGCGCACCCTGGCGGATGAGGTCGTTGGAGCCTCGCGCGCGCGGGTCAAGAGGCGAGCCGGGAACGGCGAACAACTCCCGCCCCGCCTCTTGCGCGAGTCGCGCGGTGATCAGGCTTCCCGATCGCGGCGCTGCCTCGATCACCAGCACACCCAAGGCCAGCCCCGCGATCAGGCGATTGCGGCGCGGGAAGTGCCGCGCTTGCGGCACCGTGCCGAGCGGTGCCTCGCTCAGCACCGCGCCGCCCTCGGCGACGCGGCGTTGAAGCTCGCTGTGCTCGGGCGGATAGGGCTGGTCGAGACCCCCGGCCACCGCCGCAATGGTGCGCCCGCTCCGCAACGCCCCTGTATGAGCGGCGGCGTCAATGCCGCGGGCGAGCCCCGAGACGATCACCAGGCCAGCGGCGGCCAGCTCTTCGGCGAGGCTCGCCGCCATGCGCTGGCCATTGGCCGAGGCGTTGCGTCCACCCACGACCGCGACCGCGCGCTCTGAGAGGATCGAGAGGTCGCCGACTGCTGAAAGAACCGGGGGCGCGTCATCCAGCAACGCGAGCAGCGCCGGATAGCCCGGCTGGCCGAGGACAAGCAGCCGCCCGCCGAGCGCGCGCAGCCCCTCCAGCTCGCGGTGTGCGTCCGCAATGCTTGGCACGCGGGGAGCCTCGCTCCGCCCGCCCAACTTGGCGAGGGTCGGGATCGCCTCCAGCGCCCGCGCGGGGGAGCCATAGCGGCCGAGCAGCCGGCGCCAGGCGACGGGGCCGACGCCCTCGGTGCGGGCCAGGCGGAGGTGATCAACGAGGGCAGTGTGGACCGAATCGATGTGCATGAGCGGGCTCCTGCCGCTCACGCCCGGCGGCCGATCCTGGGTTCCTGGCCGGCGAGGAGGCGGCGGATGTTGGCATGGTGTCGCGCAAAGACAAGCACGGCGAGTGCCAAGGAGAGCTTAATGACCCCCGAACTCGCCAGCGCCCAGGCGAACGGGGGGGCGAGCGCGAAAGTGGTGAGCGATGCCAGGGAGGAGATGCGGGCGAGCTTCGCGGTCGCGAGCCACACCGCGCAGCACAGGAGGCCGACGGGCCAGGCGGCAGCGAGGAGCACGCCAAGGCCAGTCGCCACGCCCTTGCCACCCCGCAAGCCCAGCCAGACCGGGAACAGGTGGCCCAGGACGGCGCCCCCGCCCGCCCACAGTCCGGCCTGAGGGCCGCCCAGCCATGTGGCCAGGAGCACCGCTGCGACGCCCTTGGCGCCATCAAGGAACACCGTCGCCGCGGCGAGGCCCTTGCGGCCCGTGCGCAAGACATTGGTCGCGCCAATGTTGCCTGATCCGATGGCGCGAATATCGCCCAGCCCGGAGGCGCGGGTGAGCAGCAAGCCAAAGGGGATCGAGCCGAGGGCGTAGCCTAGGAAGAGGAAAAGGGCGGGAGGCATTTACGCCATTGCCCCCTCTCCCTGACCCCCTCCCGCAAGGGGAGGGGGAGCAGAAAAAGCTTCCTTCCCTTGCGGGAGGGGGTTGGAGGAGGGGTGCGCGGGAAGAGGCTGGGGGAGGGGTGAAGCCGCCAGCCAGCTCGCCTTGCGTATGCGTGGAGGAAAAGCGGTTTCCCACTCCCGCCCGCGCTCCAGCGACAAATTGGGATTGTGGAACGGGTCCGCGGCCACGACATCGGCCCAGCGTTGCCGCATCCGGCGCACCTCTTCCCGCTCCAGGGCCGCGCGCTCGCCCGAGAAGTGATGGCCCAGGGAGAGCGACTCGTAATGCACCAGCTCGGCTTCGGCGCAATAGACGATCCGGTGTCCCGCCGCACGCAGCTTCATGCAGTAATCGACGTCGTTGAAGGCGACCGGGAAGCTCTCGTCCATGCCGTCCAGCGCCTCGTAAATCGTGCGGCGGGTGAGCAGGCACGCTCCGGTCACGGCCGATAGCTCCTGGCTCAGCACGGCCCGATGCGCGTAGCCGGGAGCCCGCCGCGGCAGCCCGCGATGCGCGTGCTCGGCCAGACCCGCCAGACCCATGATGATCCCGCCGTGCTGCACAGTCCCATTCGGATACAGAAGCCGGGCACCCACGGCGCCGACCTCGGGATCGGCGAAATGGCCGAGCATGGCCTCCAGCCAATCCGGGGCGCTGGGCGCCACGTCATCGTTCAACATGCACAGGAACTCGGCTTGGGCATGGCGCGCGCCGAAATTGTTCGCCGCCGAGTAGTTGAAGCGCCCGACGGGGAGCATCAGCACCCGCATCCTCGGGTCATCGCCGATGGCCGTTAGGGTGGCGCGCTGCTCGGCGTCCAGCGGCATGGATTGAGACACAACCACAATGAGTTGCAGGGCATCGTGATCTGTCCCTTGCAAGACGGCCCGCAGGCACCGCCGCACATGCCCGGCGCGCAGCGCCGATGGCACGATCAGCGCGACGGAGCGCCGCCGCGCCTCTGGCAGGACCGGCCGGACGCGCAGCGGTACCGTGTCGGCGGCGATACGCGCCTCGTGGCCAAGCCGGTCAAAGTGCGCCGCAACCACGGCGGCGATCGCCGCGGCCGGCGCCTGCTCCGCATCCGGCCTGCGGTGCGCGAGAATGAAGGGCACGCGCTGCGTCTCGCCCCCCCGCCCCGCTTCATGCAGCCGGAGCCAGAGGTCGAGCCGCAGCGCCTCGGCCCAGCCGGCTGCCCCTGGCGCGTGCGCGGCCACCCAATCGCTGCGGAACAGCCATGCGCCGCGCGTGAGCGTGCCGGACAGCGTCAAGGCACGGTTGGGCTCTGGCTTGAACAGCGGCGCGGCCCGTTCCCCGTCCGCCCCGATCACATCCTCGTCGGCATACAGTGCAGGCGGGGCGCCGTTGCGGACTATCCATTCGCCAAGCAATGCCGTTGCATGGCGGGGCAACACCTCACCCGCTTGCAGGATCAGCACATAGGGTTCGGCCGCGCCCTCCAGCGCCGCCGCGAGCGGAGCGCCACGCAGCAAAGCCCGCGCACGCACGGGTGCGGCCTGGGCGGCGAGGGACTCCAGGCTGGCCCGTGCCGCCGCTGTTTCCGCCCCTTCGGCGCAGGCCACCACGGCGAGAATGCCCGGCCAGGATGGTCGTGACGGCGAGACGAGGAGGCGATCAACGTCGGCCTCCGACCAGTGATCGAACAGCGTCGTCCACAGCCCATAGGATTCCGGCAGCGTCTCCCCGCTCCCCTGCGCCAGGGCCGCGCCGACCCGCCGTCGCCACCCCGCGCCGCCGCCAAGGGCGGCCCGCAGCACCCGCCCTGGGGCGCGGCCGAACAGCATGGCCGCGGCGCGCGGACGAGAGAGCGGGCAGGCCGTGAGCGGCAGGCGGGATGGCGGCTCTGGCACGCCCAGCAATTCGACTCGAATTTCGTTTATGTCCAATGGGATGAAGACCAGCAGGCAGGGCGCGCCGCCAGGCCCGGCCGCTGCCGCCAGCGTCAGCGCCGCCTCGCCCCCGACATCGAGGGTGAAAACCGCGCGCGCCTGCTCGGTGCCGAGCGACGGCAGGCGGAGCAAGCACCAGCGCGCGCGCAGCTCGCTGGGGAGGGGAGCGGCGAAGACGCGGCTCGCCGGGCTGGTGAGGGAGAGAAGCAGCTCGGTCATGGACAGGACGCCTGTTAGCACCTCCACTCTGGCCCCAGATAGGGCGTATGAGGAAGACCCAGCCCGAGGATCTCCCGGCGCTGGCCCGCGCGGCGGTCGAGGATGGCATCGCCCGCTATTTCGCCGACCGCCAGGCGCGGGTGCGCCCATTCGTGGACCGGCATTTCTCGCTTGCTGGCAGCCTGGCGCTGCACCGGGCCGCTCTGGGCGCGGATGTGCTGCGCGCGCCAGCCAACCTCGTGCTGGCGGGGCCACATGCCGGTCTCCAGGCCGTCGGGCTGCTGGCGGGGAAGCTGGGTGCGGAGCGCCTGGCGCGCGCGGTGAAAGGGCGGAGGCTGTTGCTGCGGACCGATGTCGCGCGGCAGACGGAGTGGCTGATCCTTACCGAATTGCTTGAACTGCCCTGCCGCCAGCGCGGGCGTCGGTCGGACCGCGACGCCCTGGCCGAGACGATCCTCTCCGACCCGCGCGTCACCGAGGCGGCCGCGGCACTCCTCGCGCCCGTCGGTGCGCGCGGAAATGATCCGGCGTTCCGCGACCGCCTGACCGAGGCGATGGCGAGCTACGCGGGAACCCGCGCGGCGGCAGCCGAAATCACCACCTCCTTGCTCACGCTGAGCACCGGCGCGCTCGCGGTGAAGCACTTCACGCCGGGCGCCGTCTCGCTTGGCCCGGCCCTGGCGGCCATCCTGGCCCAGCAGGCCGCCATCGCATCTTTCCCGTTCGGGGCTGGTCTTGGCAGTCTTTGGTACAGCATGTTTCCAGCCGCGCCGTCCCTCGCGCTGGTTGCCGGCTTGACGGGGGGATTGATGCTGGCCGCGTCCGGCGCGGCGGCATTCGCCGGTGTTGTCGCCGACCCCGTGCAGCGCCGGCTTGGCCTGCACGAGCGCCGGCTGCGGCGGATGCTGCGCGCGCTGGAGCGGCAGATGCGCGACCCGGCGGCGCCCGCCTTCGCGGTGCGAGATCAGTATGTCGCCCGGCTGCTTGACCTGTTCGATCTGCTCGGCTCGGCGTGGCGACTGGCGCATGGAGCATAAGACATGCCCAAGCGGATTGACGGGTGAAGCAGAGCAGCCTTTGATGGCGCATCCAAGCCAAAAGAATGCGCCGGAGGAACGCCTATGGAGAAATTCATCTTGGCAGCGCGAGCAACTTCCGCCTCGTAGCATCGAAGCGCTGCCATGCTTGCAAACCTCCGGCTCCCGCGCCTCCTTGCGCGTAGTCTCGCTGCCTTCTTCTTTTCGCTCGGCCTCGTCGCGGGGGCGAACGCGAAGGGCACAGGGTATGTGTTCGTCAGCCACGAGAAGACCAACAACATCGCGGTGATCGATCCCAAGCAGGATTATAAGATCATCAAGTGGATTCCGACATCGCACCGTCCCCGTGACATGAAGTTCCGCGACGATCACAGGCAGCTTCTCGTGGCCTGCGGCGATGACGACGTGATCGATGTGATCGAGGTCGCCAAGCTTGCCGTCGTCGATCACATCCCGACCGGCCCAAGCCCCGAGATGTTCGCGCTCAGCCCGGATGGCGGCTCGCTCTATGTTTCGGACGAGGAGGGGTCCGCCGTCCAGCAGATCAACATCATCGACAAGATGATCGCGCGCGAGATCCCGACCGGCGCCGAGCCCGAGGGCGTCGTGGTGACTCCTGACGGCAAGACGCTCTACGTGACCTCCGAAGTCACCGATATGGTGCATGTGGTCGATCTCAATGCGGGCGCGGTGATGGACAACATCATCGTGGGCACCCGCCCGAGGCGCTTCCTGCTGCTGCCGAACGGAAAGGAGCTCTGGGTCTCCAACGAACTGTCCGGGCAGGTATCCGTGATTGACCGCGCGACCAACAAGGTATCGGCCACGATCGACTTCCTGCCCACCGGGTTCCGCCAGGTCGATGTCACGCCGGTCGGGATGACAATGACCAAGGACGGCAAAACCGCGGTGGTGGCGCTAGGACGCGCGAACCACATCGCGATCGTCGATACGGCGACGAAAAAGGTGAAGGACTACGTACTGGTCGGAAGCCGCGCATGGGGCGTGGCGTTCAGCCCGGACGAGAAGACGCTCTATGTCGCGAACGGGTTGAGCGACGATCTATCGATCGTGGACATGCGGAGCCGGCAAAATGTCCGGACGGTGCCGGTCGGCCGGGTGCCGCATACGGTCATCGTCGATGATTAAGGGCTGGCGCGGCTTCGTCCTGGCATTGGCGATGGCCGGTCTCGCCATGCTGCCCATGGGCAAGGGCGTTCGCGGCGAGGTGGCCGCGGGAAAGGCGATGAAGCTCGGCTATGTCGAGCTTGCCGACGATCCCCGTTACGCCGACCGGGGCTCGCTGTCAGGTATCAATTTCACCGATCTTGGGCGTCCATACCTCGGCAGCCAGGTCGCGCTGGCCGATGCGCAAGCCATTGGGCGGGTCGTCAGAGTCGATTTCTCGATGGAGAAGGCAACCGGCAAATCGGTGGACGATCTCGTTCGGCAAATCTCCGGCTGGATCACTGCCGGCGGCGTCCATTTCGTCCTGGCCGACCTGCCCGCCGCCGCCCTGAAGGAACTGTCCCACCGCCTCGCGGGCCAGCCCGTGATGCTGTTCAACATCTCAGCCCCGGATGATTCGCTGCGCGCGGAGGATTGCGCCGCCAATGTCCTGCACACCTATCCCAGTCAGGCGATGCTTGCCGACGCCCTCTTGCAGTATCTCGCAACCAAGGAGTGGGGGCAGATTCTTGTCCTGCAAGGCCCCGCGCCGGAGGACGCCGCGCGGGTGGCCGCGCTAGAACGCTCGGCGAAGAAGTTCCGCGCTAAGATTGTCGATGTGAGACGCTTTCTGCTCACCAGCGATCCACGCAACCGCGCGCAGACCAACATCGTCCTGATGACGAACGGGGCGCGTTACGATGTGGTCTACGTGGCCGACGCCAGCCGGGAGCTCGCCCGCTATGTTCCCTACCAGACCGCGCTGCCCCGGCCTGTCGTGGGAAGCGCCGGGTTGATGCCCACGGCCTGGTCCTGGGCCTGGGACAGGGATGCCGCGGTGCAGCTTCAACATCGCTTCGAGAAGCTTGCGCCGCCGCGCCGCATGAACGCCGCCGACTGGGCAGCGTGGGAGGCGGTGAAGGCGGTCACGCAGGCGGTGGTGCGAACGCAATCGACCTCATTCGACGCGGTGAAGGCGTTCCTGCTGAGCGACAAGCTCAATTTGGACACGGTGAAGGGCAATCCCGGCAGCTTCCGGCCGTGGGATCACCAGCTCCGCGCGCCCGTGCTGCTCAGCACCGCCGACGCCGTGATCGACAGGGCGCCTTTGCCAGAGTTCCTGCACCAGACGAACGTGTTGGATACGTTGGGGATCGACGCGCCGGAGACGAAATGCCATCTCTGATCCGCTGGACGTATGGAGGGGCGGGCGCGATCCTGCTCTTGCTCGGGCTGGCGCCCATGTCGGCGCGCGCGCAGGACCGGCCCAAACGGTTCAACATCTGGGACATCCATATCGGAGAGGCGGCATCCGAGATCCCGGATGAGTTCATAAACCTTGCCTGCGGCACCAATGGCGGGCCGCCCGCCATGCCGCTCAAAAGTTTCACCGAGTTCAGGAAGTGCAAGCCGGACGCCAACGGGCTCCGCGAAGTGTATTTCGAATACGATGACGAACTCGAATATCAGGCGCGTGCCCTGGGCGACCGAGCCCGGCTCAGGATGTACGGGGGCACCACGGCCTTCGAGTTTCCTATCGTGGCTTCGCTCTTGTTTGATGACGCGGGGCGGGTCAGGGGTGAGCGCATGATCACCGACCCGCGCCAGCACGTGTCGCGCGACCGCATAGAGTTCTGGGAGCTGGGCAATTTCCTGCGCCAGCGCTTTGGCGACGAGGGCTGGGCGTGCGAGGATCTGCAACCCGCCGAAGGCGAGAGCCCCGCCGGGACGACGTTCCTCAAAAACCACTGCGAGAAGACGGCGGACGGCCTGCGCTTGATCCTTGAGCAGCGCTACTTCGAGAAGAAGGGCCAGCACTTCATCGATCCGCAATCCGGGAAGCCTCAGCCCGACGCCTTCGAGAGCGCGACGCGGTTCGAGATGTATGATGCCGCGCTGCCGTCGCGGATGGCTGACAGCAACGACCATAGGCCCTGACTAATATCCATTTGCTTCGACCCCTGCCGCAAGGGGCTATCACAGTCAGACATCTACAAAATGGCCAAATGCCTGGTACCAATACACCTCTCCCGCTCGCGGGAGAGGTAGAGCGGCACCAAGTCATTTCGCGCACGTGTGACCGCCGTAGCCCGCGAGGGGAGGGGCTTGCGTATGACTTCCCCATCCCCTTGCGGGAGGGGTTCTGACCGGCCGAAACCCGCAACCCCTGACGCTACTGCCCGATGGTGCCATCCACCAGAAGGGCACCCTTCGTCTTCATGCCGCTCGTGATGGCGTCGTCCAGGTCGGCCCGTTCCAGACGCGCTCCACGGAAATCACCATCGGTCAAATCAGCGCCGGTGAGGTTGGCTTGGTAGAAATCCGCCCGCCTCGCCGAAATGTCCCGCATCTTGGCGCTGGGCAGCCGGCTTCGCACGAATCCGGCCCCGTCGGCCCGCGCCGAGGTGAGGTCGGAGCGGCTGAGATTCGCGTCGGTCAGGTTCGACCGCCGCAAATCGGCCTGGGACAGGTCGGTATCCGCCATTTCCGCATCGTTCAGCGTGGAGAGCGAGATATCCGCACCGCGCAGCACCGCTCGGGTCAGGCGGGAATGGGCCATGTGCGTGCGCGCCATGATGGCGCCCTCAAGCTTGGCCCCGCTCAGATCCGTTCCATACAGCAGCGCGTCCGAAAGATCGGCGCCCGCCAGAGAGGCCCGCTTCATGTCGGCCTTGTCCAAGTTGGCCCCATTCAGCTTGGCGTGGTCGAGCTTGGCATTCATCAGCTTCGCCGCGTGCAGGACAGCGTCCGTAAGGTCGGCGCCGGTCAGATCCGCGCCGCGCAGATCCCGGCGTTTCAGCCGGACACCGCGAAGATCGCAGCCCGGACAGTCGCGGCTGGTGCCTGCTAGGAAAGCCTCTCGCGCGGGCGCCTTCGGCTCCTGGCCCCTCGCGCTGCCCAGTGTGCTCAGTATGGCAAAGGCTGCCGGAACAAGGATTGGCGCGTACCGTGCAATGACTCGACGCATCGAAAGACCACCAGCGTGATTGCCCTTGGGGCTTTGCTGCCCATAAGATCAGGGAGGGGCTGGAACAGCTTCCCAATGCCAGTCTTATGCCTGGGGGGAAACATGACAAGAGCGCTCCTGTCCTTGGCCATTGCCTTGGCCGCGACGCAGGTTCAGGCGCGTCAGATCACCGGGCCAGCGACCGTGCTCGATTCCACGGTGATCGAGATCAATGGCCAGCGGATCATGCTGTACGGAATCGATTCGGTCATGCGAAAGCAGGCCTGCACGGTTGATGGCAAAATCTGGCAGTGCTGGCCGGCCGCGGTGCGTGATCTCCAGACATTGGTCGATCAAGGACCGGCAACCTGCGACGTGGTCGGCGAGCCCGATCCCTACGGCCGGGTGCTCGGGCGCTGCACCATCAATGGCCAGAGCCTCAACGAGGAGCTTGTTCGCAGGGGCTATGCGGTGGCGAGGCCGAACGAGGCGCCGGAATACGCGGCCGTCGAGGCGGAGGCCAAGAAGGAGAAGCGTGGCCTTTGGCAAGGACAATTCCTAAGCCCGAGCGACTTCCGGAGGCGTGCCGGCATCCTTGTTGACCGCCCTTGAACGTGACCGCGGATAGCCGGACCGGAACCACGCCCGGCCTCTCGCCATGTCTGTCACTGGAGGAAGCGATGATCACCGAGAATCAGCCCCGCCCCGCCACAAGACCAACGCTCGTTATTGGGGCCGCGATCGCCACCTTCGCTCTTGCCATGTCCCTGGCCACGGCGCGTGGCGCCACGGCGGAGGACATTGCCAGAGGGCAAGAGATTTGGGCGAACAAGGCGGGCTGCCCCACATGCCATGGATGGGCGGGGATAGGCGCGGGTGGTGGCTTCCATTCCGAGGGCCGTGCCGCCTCGTTGCGCGACACGAAGCTGACGCGTGACGAAATCCGCATGACGATCCAATGCGGCCGGCCGGGAACGCCGATGCCGCATTTCGACCGCTTCGCCTACACCGACAAGCGTTGCTACGGCATGACCGCCGAGGAGCTTGGCAACGTGGCGCCCACGCGCGCCTCGACCACGCTACAGCCCCACGAGATCGACGCCCTGGCCGACTACGTCGCGACCAAGATCAAGGGGGCGGGTCCGGTGACGCGGACCCAGTGCCGCGATTACTTCGGGGCGAACGCGGGAGCCAATTGCGACCGCTACCCCGAGGGGTAGTCGCCCCTGGATGCCGACCCAGGGGCACAGAGGCGTAGGGCGGAATGCGCTTCGCTATTCCGCCCTACGATTCTGAAGAACGAAGAGAGATCGTTCTGCCTGACAGGTCATTTAGCGACCGGGCCGGGTGGCCCGCCCGGCGTGCCGGGGGGGTGAATGACGGTCATCGCGCCCCGCTCGGCCGGAGCTTTCTGCATTCCGGGATCGACAGGGGGCGGGCGCAGCGTGCCGTTGGTCTCTGCC
>DATFDN010000109.1:0-8527 GCA_035252035.1 Acetobacteraceae bacterium
GACCATGGACACCTCCCGCCCGCGATCCCAGGGTGGAACCGGGGGCGCCGGTGTGCAAGACGTTGCGCGCCGGAGCGGAGGGCTGGATGAGCGAGACGATCGAGCACGCCAGGGAAGGGATCGAACACGCGGATCATGCGCACCCCGAGGGCGATCACAGCGCACGCTGGATCGCCGTGCTGGTCGCGGTGCTGGCGGCGGCGCTGGCGATCTGCGAGCTGGGCGAGAAATCGTCGATGACGGCCTTCCTGAACCACCATATCGCGCTGTCGGACGATTACGCCTATTACCAGGAGAAGCATGTCCGTCTGACTACACGGCAGGCCGAGGAAGACGTGCTGCTGAGCCTGCCCGACGCCGCCAGTCCGGCAATTCAGGAACGGCTCAAGGCGTCCCGCCAGGAGCAGGCGCGGTTGCAGGACAACCCGAAGAACGGTCAGGGCATGAAGCAATTGCAGGAGCAGGCGGAACGCGACAAGGAGGCGCGCGACCACGCCGCTCACCTCGCCCATCAGCTTGAGATTTCGGTTGGCGGCTTGCAAATCGCGATCGTGCTCGCCTCGGTCTCGATCGTCACGCGCGTCCGCGCGCTCGCCTGGTGCGGGGGCGCCTTGGGCGCGGCGATGGCGGTTTACGCGGGGCTGCTGTGGACGGGGGCGGTGTGACCGGGGGCGAGGTTCTTATGCCAACGGCCCTAGGGATTGACCCATGGAAGGGTTAGGACGGGAGAGCGACAGCGTATCCCGCCACCGGCCCGCACCCTGGTGGATGGCGGAATACGCTTCGCTCTTGTCTAGGGCGGTTGGTATTACACCAACGGTCGCAACCGCCGCGCCACCAGCCTCACCCGCTTCGCCACCAGCCCGTCCCTCTCCCGTGCGACGGTGCCGCCTCGCGCACGGATCACAGGAAACCGATCGAGATCCAAGGGATCGCGGCGATGACAACGGTGCTGATCACCAGGGCGAGGATGTAAGGAATAATCGGCCGCAGTCCCTCATTGGGGTGGATGCGGCTGACCGCGCTGGCGGCGTAGTAGCCCACCCCAAAGGGCGGCGCGAACAGGCCGATGCCCATCGCCAGCACCACCAGGATGGCGTAATGCACCTCGTGAACGCCCATGGCCTTTGCAATCGGGAACAGCAACGGCCCGAACAGCACGACGGCGGGAATGCCCTCGAGCACGCTGCCCAGCACGACGAAGGTCAGGATCGACACCGCCAGGAACGTTATCTGACCGCCCGGCAGCGACCCCATCCATGCCGCCAGCGCCTGCGAAAATCCCGACTGCGTCAGCGCCCAGGACATGCCTGTGGCCGCTCCGATGATCAGCAGGATGGCGCCGGACAGGGAAGCCGTTTCGGCGAGCATTGGCAGGAGCCGCCGCCAGTCGAAGCTGCGGTAGACCAGCAGGCCGACCAGCACTGCATAGGCGATGCCGATGGTGGAGACCTCCGTCGCGGTCGTGGCGCCGCTGATCACCGCGTAGCGGATGACGAAGGGCAAGGCGAGGCCCGGCACGGCGATCACGAAAGTGCGGCCGACCTCGCGCCAGGACGCGCGCGCCTGCGTGTGCGCCCTTTCCCGCCCGCGCAGGCGCCAGCGCACCGCCAGGCACAGCACGAGGCCGAGCAGCAGCCCCGGCAATAGGCCGCCGGTGAATAGCGCGGCGATCGACACGCCGGTGACCGAGCCGATGGTGATCAGCACGAGGCTGGGCGGGATCGTCTCGGTCTGCGCCCCAGTCGCCGCCAGCAGCGCCAGCAGCTCGCCTGGCTTCTCGCCGCGCTCGCGCATTTCTGGAAACAGAACCGGCGCCACCGCGGCCATGTCGGCGGCCTTGGAGCCCGAGATGCCCGAGACCAGGTACATCGCGCCGACCAGCACGTAGGACAGGCCGCCGCGCACGTGGCCGAGCAGGCTGACCAGGAACGCCACCATGGTCCGCGCGATGCCGGTCATCTCCATGAGCTGGCCGAGGAAGACGAACAGCGGCACGGCGAGCAGGATCAGGTGCGACATGCCCTCGTTCATGCGGCCGACCACCACCATGTCTGGCACGTCGGTGGCAAGCTCGATGTAGCCAAGCGTCGCCAGCCCGAAGGCGAAGGCGATCGGCACGCCGCCCAGCACCATGGTGCCGACCAGGCCCACGAAAAAGATCAGCAGGTTGGCGTTGCCGAGTTCATGCAGCGCCGGGCCCGCGGCGACGAAGGCAAGGACCACGGCCGCCACCGTCCCGACCCCGGCCGCGAGCAGCCGCCAGCTGCCCACGCGCGCGAGCCGGAGTAGCGCCACCGCCAGCATCAGCAGCGCGCCGACCGGGAACGCCGCGGCTGCCCACGACCCCAAGATACCCAGCGCCGGGGTGGTGATGAAGCCCTCCTCAAGGGTGAAGTTGATGCCCGGCAATACCGTCGCCGCCAGAAACACGATCGGCACTACGACCGCCACCGTCTCCAGGTATGCCTGGGTCTGGGGCTGCGCCTTGCTGACCAGAGCTGTCATGCGCATGTGCTCGCCGCGCTGCAGGGCCACTACCGATCCGAGCATGGCCAGCCACAGGAACAGCATCGCGGCGAGCTCGTCCGACCAGACCAGCGGCGTGTGCAGGACGTAGCGCCAGATCACGCCTGCCAGCAGGACGACGATTTCGGCGACCACCAGCAGCGAGGCCGGGATGGCAACAAGGGTGGCGAGGTTGGACTCCGCCGAGGCCACCCACTGCCATCCCGGAGCGAGAGACTGTGCCTCTAGTGCGGTGTGCGATTCAGGAATGGACATTTTGTTTACCCCACCAGCTTGCCCGTGACCTGCTCGAGCAGATCCCATGCCTCGGAACCGTATTTCGCCTTCCAATCGGCATAGAAGGTTGTCTTGGCCAGCGCGGCGCGGAACGGCTCCTTGTCCACCTCGTTGAACACCAGCCCTTTTGTGGAAAGGTTGTGGCGCAGCGACACGCTGAGCTTCGCGATGTCGGCGCGCTCGTCGTCGACTGAGTGGTCGAGTTCCCGCGTCACGATGGCACGCAGATCCTCGGGGAGGCGCTGCCAGGCGCGGTGGTTGCCGAGGATGACATAGCCGTCCCACACATGCCCGGTTAGGCTACAGTATTTCTGTACCTCGTAGAGGCGTGCGGTGGCGATAATCGGCAAGGGATTCTCCTCGCCTTCAACCACCTTGGTCTGAAGGGACGAATAGACCTCGTTGAAGTTGATCGGCGCTGGCCCGGCGCCAAGCGCCTTGAACAACGAGGTCAGCATGGGCGCGGGCGGCACCCGCAGCTTCATCCCCCGCAAGTCGGCGGGGGTCACCACCGGATGCGTGGACGTGGTGATTTGCCTGAAGCCATTGTCGGCAAATTTTGCGACCGACACTAGATCGGCCTTGGCGATCTTGGCACGGATGTACTGGCCGAGGCCGCCATCCATCGCGGACCACACCGCCTCGTAGTCCGGAAAGGCGAAGCCGGTGTTGACGATCCCCGCGGTCGGCAGGAGGGTCGCGAGGATGGAGGTGGAAAGGTTGAAGAACTCCACGGCGCCGTAGCGGACCTGGGAGAGCAGGTCGGTGTCGGAGCCGAGTTGGTTGGCGGGGAACAGTTTGATGTCGACCCGCCCGCCCGTGGCTTGGCGGATGCGGTCGAGCGCCTCGGCCGCGCGCTTGTTGATGGGATGCGCCGGATCCTGGCCCGTCGCGAACTTGTATCTAAACTCTGCGGCCGAGGCCCGGCGCGGCAGGACGCCGATCAACGGCAGGGCGCCGCCTGCGGCGATCAGGCCGCGCCGGGTCAGGCACGGACCCATTCGACTCTTGGTCATTATCCTCTCCCATAGTTTGTTCTATGGCTTCATGGCGCCGCCCCCACGAGGTCGAGCGAGGCGGCCGCGTCGTCTGTCGTCTACAGCCAGCTCTTGATGCTCCTCACGATCGCCGTCGCCGAGATACCGTAGCGGTCGTGCAGCGTCGGCAGCGCGCCCGCGTCGAGAAACTCGTCCGGGAGCGCAATCTGCCGAAATGCCGGCGCTACGCCCGAGCGCAGGAGCAGGCCGGCAACTGCTTCGCCAAGGCCACCGACGACGGTGTGGTTCTCGGCGACAATGACCAGGCGGCCGCGCCGGGACGCTTCTCGGATGATTGTCGCCTCGTCGAGCGGCTTGATTGTCGGCACATGCAGCACGCCGACATCGACGCGATTGCCCTGTAGCGCCTTGACGGCTTCAAGCGCGCGCATGGTCATGAGGCCCGACGCGATGATGAGCGCGTCTCGGCCGTCTCGGATCAGCTTGGCCTTGCCCAGCTCGAACTTGTAGTCATACTCGTCGAGCACGAGGGGCACGTTGCCGCGCAGCAGGCGCATGTAAACCGGCCCGTTGTGGGCCGCGATGGCTGGGACAGCCTGCTCGATGTCGAGAGCGTCGCAGGGGTCGACAATGGTCAGGTTCGGCATGCTCCGGAAGATCGCAATGTCCTCGGTCGCCTGGTGACTGGGACCGTAGCCGGTGGTCAGGCCTGGCAAGGCGCAGGCGATCTTGACGTTGAGATTCTCCTCAGCGATGTCGAGGCAAATGAAGTCGTAGGCGCGGCGCGCGGCGAACACCGCGTAAGTGGTTGCGAAGGGCACAAAACCTTCTCGCGCCATACCGGCGGCGGCGCACATCAGGAGCTGCTCGGCCATGCCCATCTGGTAGAAGCGATCCGGATGGGCCTTTGCGAAGACGTGCAGGTCGGTATACTTCCCGAGATCCGCGGTCAGGCCGACAACGTCCTGCCGCGAATTGGCAAGCTCCACGAGCGCCTGCCCGAAGGGTGCGGGCTTCGTCCGTTGTCCCGGAGCGGCGAGTGAGGCGATCATCGCGGAAGTGGTCAGGCGCGATGCTCCTTGCTGGCCGCCCTCTCCCTGCTCGCGGAGCCTGGCCGGTCGTGTGTATTTCGAGCGCATTATGTGTTCCTCCCGCTCTCGAGAACAGAAAGTGCCTTTCGCCATTCGTCGGCCTCGACGCGCAGGAAGTGGTTCCTCTCGCGTTCCTCAAGGAACGGAACGCCTTTGGCCATCTTGGTGTCACAGATGATGACGCGTGGCTTTGGTTCGCGGAGAGCGCGTGCCGCATCGAAGGCAGCAACCAAGGCTTCTATGTTGTTGCCGTCGACACGCTGCGCGTGCCAGCCGAAGGCGGTGAAGCGCTCGGCCAGGTTCTCAAGGCCGGTCACCTCGGAGGAGGGACCGTCCGCCTGCTGGTTGTTTACGTCCACGATCCCGATCAGGTTGTCGAGCTTCCAGTGTCCGGCGCCGGACGCCCCCTCCCAGATCGATCCCTCTCCGCACTCGCCATCGGAGAAGAGGCAGTAAACGAAGGCGTCCGACTTCTTGCGCTTCAGCGCGAGCGCGAAGCCGACGGCGAGCGCCAAGCCGTGACCGAGCGAGCCACCACTGATCTCCATGCCCGGCGTGTAGCTCGCCATGCCCGACATCGGCAGGCGGCTGTCGTCCGACCCGTAGGTCTCGAGTTCGTCCTCCGGGATGATGTTAGCTTCGATCAGGGCTGCATAGAGCGCGATGGCGTAGTGGCCGACGGACAGCAGGAACCGGTCGCGGCCCTCCCATTCCGGATCGTCGGGCCGGTAGCGGAGGGCGTGGAAGTAGGCGACCGCCAGGACGTCGGCGATGCCGAGGGCCTGGGCGATGTAGCCCTGGCCCTGCACCTCGCCCATCCGCAGCGCGTTGCGGCGGATGCGGTAGGCGTGTTCGCTCAGGCCGGGCACGTTCGGCCGAATTGCTTCGGAGGGCAATGTTTCCTCCCTGGGTGTGGGATGCGCGATGTCGACCGTCGCGGGTGACGGTCAGTGGATGAGCATGCCGCCGTTGACGTCGATCACGGCGCCGGTGACATAGGCGGAGAGATCCGAGGCCAGGAACAGGTAGGCCCCCGCGACGTCCTCGGCATTGCCGAGCCGGTTGAGCGGAATGCCTTTGAGGATGTCCGCCCTCGTCTCCGGTGTCAGCTTGCCGCCGGTGATGTCGGTCTGGATCAGACCCGGGGTGACGCAGTTCACCCGGATGTTGTCCGGGCCCAGTTCGCGCGCCATCGCCTTGGCCAGCCCGAGCACGCCGGCTTTCGCCGCGGAGTAGTGTGGCCCGCCGAAGATGCCGCCGCCGCGCTGGGCGGAGACGGAGGACATGCAGGCGATGCTGCCCCGCTTGCGCGCCCTCATGTGGGGGATCAAGGCCTGGCTGAGATAGAGCACGCCGGTCATGTTGACGTCCACAATGCGGCGCCAGTCCCCCTCGGTGATGTCCATGGTCTTCACGGGCTGGGTGATGCCGGCGTTGTTGACCAGGATATCGACTCCGCCGAACGCCTCGATTGCCTGGCGAGCGGCGTCTTGGCAGCTGCCACGCTCGGTCACGTTGCAGGCGACGCCGATGTGCTCGCTCCCGAGCTCCTGCGCCGCACGCCGCGCGCCGGGTTCGTCGAGATCCAGAATGGCCACCCGCGCCCCGTGCTGCGCGAACAGGCGAGCGGTCGCAAAACCGATCCCGCGCGGGCTCGCCGCACCTGAAATTACAGCGGTTCTATTCTGTAGGAGCATCGTCCCACTCCCTCCCTGTCTGTTCGATCGGCTGTGTACTCTGTAGCCGAGATCCTTCACAAACGAGAAATTTGCACCGGTCGATGAATCTGGCTCATGATAGCGCCCATGCCCCGCCAACTTCCCCTTTCAGCGCTACGGGCCTTTGAAGCCGTCACGCGCACAGGCTCGTTCCGGGCCGCGGCTGACGACCTCAACCTGACGGCAAGCGCGGTTAGCCATGCCATTCGCGGCCTCGAGGTCGTGCTGGGAGCGACGCTGTTTTTGCGCGAAGGGCGCTCGATCCGGCTTACGGAAGAGGGTGAGATGCTGGCTCTCCACACGGAGCGCGGCTTCGGCGAGCTGCAACTTGGCATCAGTAACGTCTCATCCCGCGGCCGCCCGCAGTTACTTCGTCTGCACTGCGCACCGAGCCTCGCCGCACAGTGGCTGCTTCCCCGTTTGCGCCGCCTGCTCAGCGAAGTTCGCGGGCTTGAAGTACGGATCTCGGCGGGGACGGACTACACGCGCTTCGCCGCCGATGATTTCGATGCGGATATCGTCTATGGCGCACCGCCGCCGGGGTTCTACAGCGGTGCCCCAGGGCTCCAAGGGATGGAGACGGTGCCGCTCGGGACAGAGGTGGTCACGCCGCTTTGCAGCCCGGAGCTTGCGCCGGTCATTCGCAGCCCGCGCGATTTGTACGCGCAGACCCTGATCGAAAGCGACAATAAAAAGGTGCGCTGGACCGACTGGTTCGCCATCAACCGTCTCACTGCGCCGGAGTCGCGGGGGCCCAGGTTCGACCGTAGTTTCCTCTCGATCAGCGCGGCCATGGACGGGCTGGGCGTCGCACTCGAGTCAACGCGGTTGGCAGAGCGAGAGCTCGCCTCGGGGCGCCTGGTGCGTCCCCTGGAGGGAGCCTGCGAGGACGTGGCCTACACTGGCCACTGGCTTGTGTTCCCACGCACAAAAAGGTACTCACGACCACTCATGTTGTTCTCGACATGGATTGCAAAAGAACTTGGCTTAGAAACTGACCTGTTTGCGCTCGAGGGCGCAGACCCAAAGGCTCGATCGGCGCAAACACAGCCAATGAGCAGAGCAATGGGCAAGCCGCCTTCGCCAGTTAAGCTAACCTCGGCACCCACGACCAGTTCGCAAGCAGGTAGGGCTTTGCGTAAGTCCTGACTTATGCACCGAGCCCGCCGGTCGAAGGCAAGGTCGGCTTTCACCAAAAGCGGTCGTCAGACTGTGGGGCTACCTTACCGCTCGATGCGACTTCCCCGCATCAACCCCGCACCATCGGACAGCCGCCCTGGTCCATTGGCCGGAACGCCTGGTCGGCCGGAGTCGTGTGCAGCAGCTTGTAATAATCCCACGGATAGCGGCTCTCGGCCGGCGATTTCACCTGAAAAAGATAGAACGGGTTCAGCTTGCGCCCGTCCGGCCGGATCACGCCCTTGCCGAACAGCGGATCGTCGGCTGGCGTGGCCTTCATCGCCGCGACGACCGCGCGCCCGTCCGCTTTCCGCTCCACTCCGATCGCGGCCAGCGTCTTGAGATAGTGCGTCACGGCCGAGTAGTCGCCGGCCTGGAACATGGTCGGCATGAAGCCGTCCATGCGCGGCGCGAACCGCTTGGAGAAGGCGCGCGTGCCCTCGTTCATGTCCCAATAGAACGACGCGCTCAGCACCAGCCCTTGCGCGACCGGCAGGCCGATACCATGCACGTCGGCGATCGTCAGCAGCAGCGCCGCGATCGTCGTGCCGCTGCCGCGCAACCCGAACTCGGCGCCCTGCTTGATGCAATTGGTCGTGTTGGTGCCGCTGTTGGCGAGCCCCAGTACCTTCGCTCCGCTGGCTTGCGCGCGCTGTATGTAGGAGGAGAAGTCCGTGGTCTCGGGAAACGGTGTGTAGACGGTGCCCAGCACCTTGCCGCCCGCCCCGGTCACGAA
>DATFDN010000110.1:0-4281 GCA_035252035.1 Acetobacteraceae bacterium
CCGCTCGAGTACCGCTATAGGCTCCGCCCCGGCGCTTCCGTGCCGGACAACAGCCCGCTCAATCCGAAGTTCCGGCTGTTCGTGGAAGGATGGAAGCGGCTGCCGCTGCCGGTTGCCAACGCGGTCGGGCCGTTCGTCGTGCGCGGGCTGGGGTGATGGGGACCGGGTAGCAAACCCAAGCGGGAGGACATGGCAGCGATATCGGCCCTGAACGCGCTTTCGGCCGGTCGGCCGCTCCGGCTGCTGAATGCGCTGGTGCTGCCGGGCAGCGTGCGGATCGCGCGGGATCTGCCTTATGGCGAGGGGAAGCGCCGCGCGCTCGACATCTATCAGCCGCCCGAGCCGGGAGGGGATCGTCCGCTCGCCGTGTTCTTTTATGGCGGGTCATGGAAAACCGGAGCGAAGGACGAGTACCGCTTCGTCGCGACCGCCTTGGCCCGGCGCGGCATGGTGGTCGCCGTGCCCGATTACCGACTGTACCCGGAGACACGCTTTCCCGGTTTCCTGCACGACGCCGCCGAGGCGGTGGCCTGGGCCGAGGCGAACGCCGGGCGTTATGGCGCAGTGCCACACCCGTTCCTGATCGGCCACTCCGCGGGCGCCTATATCGCGCTGATGCTGGCGCTGAACCCGGCCTATCTAGAGGCGGCCGGGACGGACCGCGGGCGGCTTGGGGGCGCGGTTGGGATCGCGGGGCCATATGATTTCCACCCCAGCCGCTTTCCCGACATCGCGCCGATTTTCGCCGGGGTCGAGGAAGCGATCACGCAGCCTATCGCCTATGCCGATGGTGAGAGCCCCCCGCTGCTCCTGCTCTCTGGCAGCGCTGATACGACGGTGCGGCCCGCCAATACGCTCAACCTTGCTACAAAGGTCGCCGCCCAGGGCGGCCAGGTCGCGACCCGTCTTTATCCGAACCTTGGGCATGTCGGGATCTTGCTTGCCTTCGTCCCGCTGTTTAGGCGCAATGCGTCCGTTGTCGGGGATATCGAGCGATTCGTTCGGGCGCGACGGGGCTAGTTAGGCGGTACGCTTCGTTAATGACATCATTCGTGGAATCCGTGAACCTTTGGTGAACTCGCAAATCTATATTTGCTTTGGAAGGAGGATAGTCGCGACCTCCTTCGAGTTCGGATGCCTACATGCGAGCATAAGGGCAAAGTTTTCCCTTTGGTCTCTGGCCGTTTGGGAACGGTGAAATGTCTGCTTTCTGACATCGCATTGCCTTGCCGCGATAGTGGTCCTTTAAGGACATTGAAGTTAACTACAGGTTTTCCGCCGTGAACCAAGGGACATCGAGCTGCTGCTTTAGCGTAAGCACGGAGCAAATCAGTGGGCGATCCCTATTTTCTGGACCGCGTATACCCATGAACAAGCTCATCGCGAGCGTTTCAACCAATCGTAAGGGGCCGCTCAGGCCCAAGATGGGCGTGAAAGCTGTCGAGAGGGCAAGATTGGTGCTGGTCCGCGCTGCTGCGCAGCGAGACGGCGGCATTTAGGGTGTGCTCGGCGGCTTCCACTTGGCGATTCGGACAATGCCCCGCCTGCGGTAAGGTTCGTGCATGACCCCTGATTCGCTCCCTCCACAGCCAGCGCTGCCCGGCTTCTGCCCGGTCGAGGCCGCAGTGACGGAGATGGCCGATGCCTGCGACGAGACTCGGGGTGCGGTATTTACGAAGCGGGAGGTTGTCGAGTTCATCCTCGACCTTGCGGGCTACACGGCAGATAAGCCCCTGCATCGCTGCCGCCTCCTCGAACCCTCACTGGGGCAGGGGGACTTCCTCTGGTCAGCGGTGGAGCGGCTCTTCGCCGCTTACCGACGCGAGGCGCCCCAGGGGACGGACCCGGTCGAGGATCTGGCGGACTGCATCTGCGCGGTCGAGCTGCACCACGCGAGCCTCATCGCGGCGCGCATTGCGCTCGAGGCCCTCCTTATGGCGCAAGAGATGTCGAGCGCCCAGGCCCAGGCGCTAGCGCGTCGCTGGCTGCGGCAGGGGGACTTCCTGCTTTTGCCTTTCGCGGCCAACTTCACGCATGTCGTGGGCAATCCGCCATACATCCGGCAGGAGCTAATCCCCCACGTGCTCCTGGCCGAATACAGGCGGCGCTTCCGCACCGTCTACGACCGGGCCGACATCTACGTCCCCTTTATCGAGCGCTCTCTGGCGCTGCTCGCACCCGGTGGGACGCTCGGCTTCATCTGCCCCGACCGCTGGACGAAGAACCGCTACGGCGGGCCGCTTCGGCGCTTCGTAGCAGAAGGGTTCCACCTCCGCTGCTACGTGGATATGGTGGATACGGGGGCTTTCCTCTCCGACGTGATTGCCTATCCGGCGATTTTTGTCATCGGCCGCGACAAGCAGGGACTCACGCGCGTCGCCTACCGGCCATCCATTGACCGAGAAGGGCTGCGCGAGCTGGCGCGCGCCATGACGGCCCTCAGGCTGCCGGAGGGAAAGGGAGTTTCCGAGGTCGCCGGCGTAGCCTACGAGGCCGAGCCTTGGATGCTCGATGATTCGCCACATGTCGCGCTGGTCCGCCGTCTCGAGGCGGACTTCCCAACGCTCGAGGAAGTCGGCTGCAAAGTCGGTATCGGGGTCGCCACGGGAGCTGATCAGGTATTCATCGCGCCCTTCGATGCGCTCGACGTTGAGCTAGATCGCAAGCTGCCCATCGTGATGACGCGCGACATTCTCTCCGGGAACGTCGTTTGGCGCGGACTTGGCGTGATCAATCCCTTCGCGCCGGACGGCAAGCTGGTGCCGTTGAGCGCCCATCCGAAACTCGCCGCCTACCTCGAGCGGCACAGGGAAGCGATCAAGGCCCGCCACGTCTCGAAGAAAAATCCGGGAAGCTGGTACCGCACCATCGACCGGATTTATCCCGAGCTTGCCAAGACGCCAAAGCTGTTGATCCCTGACATCAAGGGGAAGGCGCACATCGTCTACGAGCCGGGTAATCTCTACCCCCACCACAATCTGTATTTCATAACGGCCGCTGAGTGGGATCTGCGCGCGCTCCAAGCCGTACTGCTGTCCGATGTGACGCGCGCCTTCATCGCGCTCTACTCTACGAGGATGCGCGGCGGCTATCTGCGCTTTCAGGCGCAGTATCTCCGGCGGCTGCGCGTGCCGCACTGGCGTAATGTACCACTCGCGCTGCGGCGCTCCTTGAAGGAGGCCGGCGAAGGCCACGATCCTGCTGCCTGCAATGCCGCGACAGCGAAGCTCTACCGACTAACGGCCGACGAGTTCGCAGCCCTTGCCTTCACAACCGGGAATGCCGATGCCGCTTAACCTGGCTGACTACGAGACGAAGGCGCGCGAGGCGATCAAGGCGTTTTGGGGCAATCGGGCCACGGCGGCAGAGAAGCAGCGCGAACTCGGGCGCAGCGATCAGGGTGAGCGTGCCGGCGTTACCGGCGGGAAAAACATGGATGGCTTTCTCGCATTGATTCAGGATTTAGTACGCGATAACGGACTCTCCGATGCGCACATGATGATCGGGCGGCGAGTGCTCACCTTGCCGGGCTTCTTCCGTCCAACGAAGTTGTGGGATCTGCTCATCATTAACCAGGGCCGCTTGGTGGCGGCCCTCGAGCTCAAATCTCAGGTCGGGCCGTCTTTCGGCAACAACTTCAACAACCGATCCGAGGAGGCGCTTGGGACGGCTCTTGATCTGTGGACGGCCTACCGCGAAGGGGCCTTTGGCCATGAAACGCCGCGCCCTTTCGTCGGCTGGCTGATGCTGGTCGAGGATGCCTCAGGCTCGCGCACGCCGGTGCGGGACAGCTCGCCCCATTTCGCGGTGTTCCCGGAGTTTCAGGGCGCGTCCTATCTCGAGCGCTACAATGTTCTCTGCCGCAAGCTGGTGCAGGAACGGCTCTACACGACGGCCACAGTCGTGGCCTCGCCGCGCAGCGCCGTGAATACCGGGGCTTATGTCGAACTCGCGAAGCTGACGGGCCTCAAAACCTTTGTTACCAGCTTCGCCGGGCATATCGCAGCCGAAGCGGCGCGAGGTTAGCATGGGTCCGGGTCATAGCGTGCGCTGAGAGCCCCACTGTTCGAGTCGCCTGTTCACCAGCTCACGCCGCCACCACCCCCGCCGCCCGGCGCCCAATCCGCAGCACCAACACTGAGGCGATGAAGCACAGCGCCCCGCTGCCCGCAAAGGCGAGGACATAGCTGCCCGTGATGCTCCGCACCTCCCCCGCGCCGAGTGCGGCGAGCGCGCCGCCGAGCTGGTGCGCCGAAGCGATCCAAGACACGATCACCGGCG
>DATFDN010000111.1:0-11521 GCA_035252035.1 Acetobacteraceae bacterium
GCGACGCGGGCGGCGGCTTGTCGCGGGACAGCTCCGCCCTCGGCGCGAGCATCGCCATCGCGGCGGCGTGCTGGGCGCCGGCCGGATCGCGCCAGAACAAGTCGAAGGCGGCATCGAACACCTCCTGGTGCTCGTGGCGACGGATCATGGCGGCGCGCAGCGCGGTGCGCACCTCGGCGCGGCTGCCGATGTCGATGAGCGTGAGCGCGCGCAGCGCCGACCGCGCCTCGGAAGGGCCGACCGGCAGGCCGGCGCGGCGCAGCAGGCGCGCGAAGTGCATGACGTTGGGGGCGAGGAGGCTCATTGGACCGCCGCGTTCACGGGTCGGGGAAATAGCTGTAGTCGCGGTCCCGACCCTCGCGGATGAGATCGGTGCTGTTCAGTTTGCTCGGAGGACTCTCTGCCCGCAAGCGCGCGGTAAGCTCGGTGAATGATTCGGTCTCCAGTTCCAGCACCGATTCGAGAATGGCGCGATGCTCCGCCTCGACGGAGCGGCCGTTGCGCTGCGCGCGCCGTTTCAGCGCATTGATGATCCGGCCATCCAAGTCTTGCACGAACAGGTGACCCATAGCGCGCCCCGCGAATGCTGTCAGGATATGCGAGCGATGTGCCCCCTTGTCCAGGCAACGGCGGCATACCCGTCCACCTCTCCCGCTTGCGGGAGAGGTCGGCGAGCGGAGCGAGCCGGGTGACGGCCTGCGCGCGCCACCCTCATCCGCCGCAAGCGCGGCGACCTCTCCCGCGAGCGGGAGAGGCGTCATGGGCGCAAGCAGAATTCGGATGCTTCGATGTGATTCGAAAAGCTCTGGTCCAGGCTGCCGAGCAGTGCGTCGGCGGTCACGACGGCGCAGTACTCGTGATCCAGATTGGCAAGCGACATGGCATGAATGTCCTCGGCGTCCGGGGGCATGCCGTCCAGTCCGTCCGGCCGAAGGTGAAGCACCCATCGCCAACAGGGTACGTGTTGAAGGCAGGTGCTCCGCCTCGAATCCCCCAACAAAATGTGTGACCCGCGTCACACTCGCCCCGCGCCATCTCGCGTATTTCTGGCCACGCACCAAGGCGCAAAGCCGGGCGTTCCCACCTCGGGGGGCATGGAGGAAACGATGCGGATCGAAGTGCCGTTCCACAACGTCCGAACGGGCGAAACTCGCCAGGTGAAGGTCGGCTGGAGCTGGACGCTCTTCTTCTTCTCCGGCTTCTTGGGCCTCCCGCTGTTCCTGCGCGGCCTTGTCACGTGGGGAAGCATCTTCGCCGGTCTCTGGGCGCTGACCGTCATCGTGAGCCTGTCGTCCGAGCGCAGCCAGGACGCGGCCGCGCTCTCTTCCGCACTGAGCCTGGTCAGCCTCGCGCTCTCCGTCTTCATCGGCGTGAAGGGCAACGAGATCACCGCCAAGTACCTGCTCTCGCAGGGTTGGCGCGTGGTGGAACCCAACGATTCCACCATGCTTGCCCTGAAGCGATGGAACATAACAAATCCGCCAATAGCGGCCAACGTCCAGTCAGCCTGATCTTCCGGGACGAGCACACAGGCTTCCCGGGGCGCAGTCCGCCCTGGACCGGGCGGCCAACGTGCCCTGGTGCTGGTTTGTCTTGGTCACAAGTCGAGCGTGGGGAGGGCGAAATGACATACTGCTCCAAGTGCGGTTCCGAGAACACCGATGCCGCGAAATTTTGCGCGCGATGCGGAAACGCGCTTGGCTCGACCGCCCGAACACGAACGGAGACCGCGACGCGCCCGCCGGACCTTCAGTTTGCCGCCTCCTTCCGCGAGCCAGCTTCTGTCGCTCCCGTTCCTTCTGTCGCTCCTGCTCCGATGGCCCTCGGCGCGAGGCGGTACGCGAACGGCAAGACGCCCTGGGTGGCTACGTTGCTGTCGCTTCTCTTTCCAGGCATTGGACAATTCTACAACGGAGATACCAAGAAGGGTATCACCATGTTGATCGTTGCGATCATCCTCTGGGTGCCGACAGTCGGAATCGGCGTATTGCCAGTCACGATCTGGGCGATGATCGACGCCTACCACGTCGCGAAGGGCGAGTGGGCACTCTGGTAGAGCCATGCGGCAACGCAAACTCTCGGGGCTCCGGGCTCAGGCTTTCGAGCACCCCCTCGACAGCAGAGCCTTGAACGCCCTGAAGAACACGGCGGGCTTCGACAAGCTGCTTGCGAAGGTCAACGAATGGAGCGTGGAGCGACTCCTGCGCGTGCAGCTCACCGGAAGCTATCTGCGCGTCACCGCCGACAACTTCCCCGAGGTGCATGAAACCCTTACCCGCGCGTGCGATATCTTGGATATAGCCTCGGCGCCGGAGCTGTACATCGCGGCCGGCGGGGGCATTAACGCGTTTACGGCCGGGACCACGCGGCCTCTGATCGTCGTGAATTCCAGCGCGATCGATGGGCTTGACGACGCCGAGCTTCTGTTCGTCATAGCCCACGAGTTGGGCCACATCATGTGCGGCCATGTCCTTTACTATCAAATCGCCGAATTCTTGCCCATGATCGCGAAGGTGATCGGCTCGGCAACGTTCGGCCTCGGCGAGGTGGTTGCCCTCGGCGTGCAGGCCGCCCTGCTCCACTGGAGACGAATGTCTGAACTTAGTTGCGACCGCGCGGGTTTGCTCGCCTGCCAGGACGCAAACGCTGCGATCACCGCCATGATGAAGATCGCGGGATTGCCGCAAAAATATTACGACAGGATCAACCCGGAAGACTTCATAAATCAAGCCAAGGCTTTCCAGGAGATGGAGTCGGACAGGCTTACCCGATACGCGAAATACGTGACGACGATCGGCAGCACCCACCCTTGGACGGTGGCGCGCGCCCAGCAATTCCTGAACTGGGTCGATAACGGAGAGTATGAAAGGGTTCTCAGCGAGCCGCAGAAGGTGCCGATCGCGCTTCCCGCCGGAGTCAAATCCTATTGCATCCAATGCGGCGGCGCCTTGAACGGAGCGGAGGTCTTTTGCCCCTCCTGCGGGGACAGGCTTTCCTCGGACCACCCATCTAGAGCGGGATGCGCTTAGATGCCACCGGGAAGCGGCCGTCATTGCGAGCGCGGCGAAGCAGTCCAGTGGTTCGGACGGCTGGATTGCTTCGCCGCTTCGCTCCTCGCAACGACAGATTCCATGGTCCTGCCTGATTTCATCCCGCTTAGTGAGTGAATGGGAACGCCATGCCGCCTGTGGCCTCGTCGCGCGCCTCGCAGCCGGACCATCCCATGATCCCCCCGCTCCGCGTGCTGGCGTTGGTCGCGTCGCCCAACGAGTTGCGGGCACCCCATCGCGATCTGGTGGCGCGGAACCTCTCCGAGGCGTTGCGTCCTTTGATCGATCGTGGGGACATGGTCCTGGAACGGGTGGTGCCCGCGACGGAGAACGCGCTCAAACGAGCCCTGGACGAGAGCCCATGGAATGTCTTGCACTTCATCGGGCACGCCCAGGTCCGCACGGCGCAGTACCAGACAATGTCCCTCGAAGCGTCGGACGGACGGACGCGGGGGCTGACCTTGGGCTATCTCGCGCGGCTGGTTCTGGCCTATCCCTCGCTTCGGCTCGTGACGCTCCAGCCCATAGCGGATCTTGCTGTCGATTTCGCGCCCATCGCAACCACGCTGGTGGAACTTGGCGTGCCAAGCGCCATCGCCACCTCGCCGCTCTCTGACCGTCGCCAGGCGGTTTTCCTGTCCAAGCTCTACGCGGCGATTTGCGCTTCGGGCGAAGTGGAAGCCGCGACGACGGAGGCACGCTTCGCGATCGAGGCCATCGAAACCGGCGCTTGCCGCGCCTCTCTGGCTCGGCGAGAGCCGCACCGGCCTCTGTTTTCCCTCGGTGCTTCCACGCCCCCGGCCGCCACGAGCACCGACCCGCCGCAACTCGAACCCTCAGACGCAGCCGCGGCGGAGGCGATAGCACGCAAGCGAGCGGCGTGTTCGTTCGATGTGTTCCTCTGCCACAACTCCGCTGACAAGCCGGCGGTCAAGCGGATCGGCGAGCGGCTGAAGCAGCGCGGCGTCCTGCCCTGGCTGGACGAGTGGGAGCTGCGCCCGGGTCAAGCGTGGCAACCGGTCTTGGAAGAGCAGATCGGCTGGATCAGGGCGGCGGCGGTCTTCGTCGGAGCGGCTGGCTTCGGTCCCTGGCACAAGCAGGAGGCGTACGCGCTCCTGCGGGAGTTCGTCGAACGCGGCAGCGACGTCATCCCCGTCCTGCTGGACGACGCACCGTCCGATCCCGAGCTGCCGCGCTTCCTGCGCGGCAACATGCGCGTGGACTTCCGCAAGCGCGAGCCTGATCCGCTTGATCAACTGATTTGGGGGATAACGAGGGTTCGGCCGGGGGGCTGAGACCAATGGCCGCGGGTTCCAACCCGCGTCTCGTCATCCCAGCGAAAGCGGGCCTCAGGCAATAAATATGCTTCCAGAGAAATCAAAGGCGCTTCAGGGCGTAGCGCCAAAGAATGGCCTCCTTTTTGCCCTCGCCGCGTCTTCGCCCCTGCCTACAGTAGTCTGTCCGGGAAGCCGTCGAGATCCCAGACTCGCGGCGTTAGGGAGCGAAAAACATGAAGGAAAATCCCTGCACTGTCGCCATCGGCCAGCCAATGACGTTCAAGGGCTTCGCTGTCAACGTGATCGGGCACGCGGGAGGCGACACGCTCCGCATCAGGAGGGCGGCGGCGCGGGCCGGGCTCTGAACTGGAAGGGCCGTCCGACGGCCTTCAAGGAGACCTTTCGGGCGGCGAACCACCGCCCCTTTTGAACGGACCGTTGCCAGAGCAACAGCGAGGAGGACGCGACCGTGCCGATAGTGGACCTCGCCACCGCCGCCGAGAATGAAAAATTTCACCTGCTCGCCGGCTTTCTCGCCGGCTATGCCGCGATCCTCGCGACCCCAGGGCCGAACATGTTGGCGGTTGGCACGTTTGCGGCCCTGCGAGGCGTCCGTGGAGCCGCCCCGCTCTGCATTGGGGCGGCGCTCGGGGCCGGCACACTCGGGGCGGCGCTGCTCACGACAGTCGGCGCCGCGGCCGGCAAGGCGCCTGCCTGGCAGGCATACGGCCGTGTGGCCGGGGTGGTGCTGCTGCTCTACGTCGCAGTGTCAATCGTACGGCCTCGACCGCCCCACACCATGGAGGGCGCCGCTGAGCCGAGCGAACAGGCCGGTGGAGGGGCATGCGGTGTGGCGGTGTTCGGAGTCGGCTTCTGCACGGCGGCCACGAACCCGCTTACCGGCGCGTTCTTCGCCGCCCAATTCCTCGGCCCTCTCGGCGGAGCGGTGTATGGCAGCGCGGCAATGGCCGCAATCACCCTCATCGGGATCGTCGCAACAGCGCTCATCTTTTTCCTGGGCGTCACGACCGTCCTCGCATTGCCGGCGGCGCGGCGGGCGGCTGTTGCCTGGCATCGCCCGATCCAATTGGCGGCGGCCGCCATGCTGGTCCTCATGGCGGCGATCACGCTGTGGCCGCTCCTAGCCATCGGCTAGCCTGACGGAGGCTGCATTCGAGAGGAGCCTCGAGTAGCATCAGATCAGGTAGGACCATAAAACCGGTCGTTGCGAGCAGCGAAGCGACGAAGCAATCCAGCCTTCCGAACCACTGGATTGCTTCGCCGCGCTTGCAACAACGGCCGCTTCCCCGGTGCCACGTAAACGCATCCTGCTCCAAGAGTCCGTCTGAAACAGAACCCGCCCTCGTCAATCCCCGCCTGCAAGGCGGCCGGTGGAAATGATGGGCAACAATGCCGGTCGGGTTAGGTCTTAGCTATGGCTAATGGGACAATCCCGGCGAAGGCAAAAGCGCCCCCTACGCCACCTCCACCGCCTGCCGCGCCTCCCCCACCAGCCGCGCCGCCTCCGCCCCGCGCAGCTTGGCGATGTCATCCTGGTACTTGAGCAGCACCCCCAACGTCTGCTCCACCATCTGCGGCTGCAACTCGGTCTGGTCCAAGTGCCGCAGCGCGCTCGCCCAGTCGATCGTCTCCGCCACCCCCGGCAGCTTGAACAACTCCTCCCCGCGCAGCCGCTGCACGAACGCAACCACCTGCGCCGACAACGCCGCCGGCACATCCGGCGCCTTGGCCGCCAGGATCGCCCGCTCGCGCTCCGGGCTGGGATAATCGACCCAGTGGTACAGGCACCGCCGCCGGATCGCGTCATGCACCTCGCGCGTGCGGTTCGAGGTCAGCACCACCACGGGCAGGATGTCCGCCTTCACCGTGCCCAGCTCCGGCACCGTGATCTGGAAGTCGGCCAGCAGCTCCAGCAGGAACGCCTCGAACGGCTCGTCGGCGCGGTCCAGCTCGTCGATCAGCAGCACCGCCGGCGGCTGGTCGGGGTCGATCGCCGAGAGAAGGGGACGGGCCTGAAGGAACTCGCGGGTGTAGATGTCGCTCGAAAGGCGCGATTTGTCGGTCTCCCCTGCCGCCTCCGCCAGGCGGATCGCCATGAGCTGGCGGGCATGGTCCCACTCATAGGCCGCGGCGGCGAGATCCATCCCGTCATAGCATTGCAGCCGCACCAGCCGCCGCCCGAGCCCGGCGGCGAGCACCTTGGCGATCTCGGTTTTCCCGGTCCCCGGCTCGCCCTCCAGGAACAGCGGCCGGCGCATCGACAGGGCGAGATGCACCGTGGTCGCCAACTCGCGGTCGGCGATGTAGCCATGCTCGGCGAGCAGCCGGGCGGTGTCGGAGACGGTGGCGGGGAGCGGTTTCACTACAGCAGCGGCGCGACGATGAGGAACAGGATGCAAAGCCATATGATGCCGCCGATCCAGGCCGCCAACGGGTAGCCCATCGGTTCGGACGGGACCATCGACCACATGCTCACCGCCGGGCGGGGAACGGCGGCCGGGCTGACCGGGATCACCGCCTCGGACGGGGCGGAGGGGAAGACCCGCTCCTCGGTCGGCCCCATCCGCTCGGTCAGCTCCCGCGTGAAGTTGTTGAAGAACTGGTCGGCCAGGGACTTGGCGGTGGAATCGATCAGCCGCGCCCCGAGCTGCGCCATCTTGCCCCCGACCTGGGCCTGGACCGCGTAGGTGAGCACGGTCGCCCCCGGACCGTCATCGGCCAGGCTCACCTTGGCGCCCCCCTTGGCGAAGCCGGCGACCCCGCCTTGGCCCTCGCCGGTGATTGTATAGGCCGAGGCCGGCACGATGTCGGAGAGATGGACCTTGCCGTTGAACCGCGCCGCGATCGGGCCGATCCGCATGGCGGCGGTCGCCTCCATGTCATGCTCCGAGACGGCCTCCAGCCGCTCGCAACCTGGGATGCAGATCTTCAGGATCGCGGGATCGTTCAACGCCTCCCATACCATTGAGCGCGGCGCTGGGATGCGCCGTTCACCGGTCATGTCCATTGTCGGAAGTCCCCCGTTTCGCGCGCCGAGCGTATTACTGGCAGGGTCATGGTGATGCAACCGACCACCCCCCTCGCCCTCCCCTGGGCGGGGCCATTCCTTGGCGTGCTGCTCTCGATCGCCGTGCTGCCCATGCTCGCGCCGCGCCTCTGGCACCGCCGCATGGCCTCGGTGATGGGGCTGTGGACGGCCGCGCTGCTCCTGCCCTGGGCCGCCGCCTTCGGCGCGGCGGACGCGACTCGGCTGGCCTGGCACGCCATCCTCGTGGAGTACTTGCCTTTCGTGACCCTCCTCCTCGCCCTCTACGCCGCGGGGGGCGGCGTCCTGGTGCGCGGCGGCCCGGCCGGGACGCCTGGCGGCAACACGCTGATGCTCGGCGTGGGCATGGCCCTCGGCGTGGTGATGGGTCAGGCGGGCGCCGCCATGGTCCTGGTGAACCCGCTGCTGCACGCCAACGCGCACCGGCGCCGCAAGGTTCACCTGCCGCTGTTCCTGATCGTGCTGATCGCCAACGCCTCCGGCGCCCTGACCCCGCTCGGCAACCCCCCGCTCTACATCGGCTTCCTGGAAGGCGTGCCATTCTTCTGGCCGACCCGGCACCTGGTCGCGCCGCTCGCAGTCCTGGCGGGACTGCTGCTGCCCGCCTTCTACCTGATCGACCGGCATCTGGCGGCGGACGAGCCGCCCGCCCCCGCCCCCGCCCGGCTGCATGTGCGCGGCTGGCCCAACGCGGCGCTGATCCTGCTGACCGGCGCCGTGGTGCTGGCGCAGAACGCGGTCGCGGCGGGCGACATCAGCGTCCTCGGCGAGACCGTGCCCCTGATGCGCCTGGTCGCCATCCTCGCCTTCGCCGCCATCACCCTAGCCTCGGCGGCGATCACCCCGAAGGCGGTCCGCCAGGGCAACGACTTCACATGGGCGCCGATGCGGGAAGTGGCGCTGCTGTTCCTCGCCATCTTCGTCACCATCCAGCCGGTGCTGGAGATGCTGGAGGCGGGGCTGTCCGGCCCGCTCGCCCCGGTGCTGCGCCTGACGCTCACGCCGGACGGCGCGCCCCGCCCGGCGGCGTTCTTCTGGCTGGCCGGCATCCTCTCGGCCTTCCTCGACAACGCCCCGACCTACCTGGTCTTCTTCAACATCGCCCGGATCGAGCCGGCGGCGATGACCGCCGCCCAGGAATCCGCCCTCGCCGCGCTCTCCGCCGGGGCGGTGTTCTTCGGCGGCCTCACCTACATCGGCAACGCGCCGAACATGATGGTGCGCGGCGTGGCGGCGCATCGCGGCGTGCGGATGCCAAGCTTCCTCGGGTTCCTCTGCCTCAGCGCGGCGCTGCTGCTGCCGGTCTTCGCGGTCCTGACGGCGCTGTTCTTCCACTGACACATCCGCTATGGCCCAAGCCCTGCCAGGAGATCGCCCCGATGACCTACCTCCTCGCCGCCGATCTGCCGACGGAGCCCGCCGGAGACCGGCTCCGCGCCCTCCTCGCGCGCGGCCCCATCCTCCAGATGCCCGGCGCCCACAACGGCCAGGCGGCGCTGCAAGCCAAGCAGGCGGGCTTCGAGGCGCTCTACCTCTCGGGCGCGGCGATGACCGCGCAGATGGGGCTGCCCGACCTCGGCGTGATCACCGTGGACGAGGTGTGCTTCTTCATCCGCCAGGTCGCCCGCGCCTCCGGCCTGCCGGTGCTGGTGGACGGCGACACCGGCTACGGCGAGGCGCTGAACGTCATGCACATGGTCCGCAGCTTCGAGGACGCGGGCGCGGCCGGCGTCCATATCGAGGACCAGCTCCTGCCCAAGAAGTGCGGGCACCTGAACGACAAGAAACTGGCCGACGCCCACGACATGGCGGCCAAGGTCGCGGCCGCGAGGCGGGCGCGGCGGCACCTCTTCCTGATCGCGCGCACGGACGCCGCCGCCAGCGAGGGCATGGACGGCGCGGTGGCGCGCGCCAAGCTCTACCTGGAGGCCGGGGCGGACGCGATCTTCCCCGAGGCGCTGACCAGCGCCGAGATGTTCCGCGAGTTCGCCCGCCGCGTGGACGCGCCGCTGCTCGCCAACATGACCGAGTTCGGCCGCACCCCCTTTTTCACCGCCGCCGAATTCGAGGCGATGGGCTACCGCATGGTGATCTGGCCGGTCAGTTCGCTCCGCGTCGCCAACAAGGCCCAGGCCGAGCTGTACGCGGCGATCCGCCGCGACGGCGGCACGCAGAACATGATCGACCGGATGCAGACCCGCGCCGAGCTGTACGCCACGATCGGCTATCACGACTACGAGGCGCTCGACGCCTCCATCGTGAAGACCGTGGTCCCCAGGGGAATGCCGCAGCGCGCGCCGTGACGCACCCGCTCTACATCGGCAGCGAGATCTACCGCCGCTCCAGCTACGGCCCGAAGCACCCGCTGGCGGTGCCGCGCGTCTCCACCTGCACCGACCTCTGCCGCGCCCTCGGCTGGCTTCCCGAGGCGGCCTACGTCGAGGCGCCCATGGCGACCGACGCGGCGCTCGCCCGCTTCCACGACCCGGCCTATGTCGCCGCCCTGCGCCGGGCCGAGGCCACGCAATCCGTAACCGAGCGGGAGCGCGCGCGTTATCGCCTGGGAGCCGAGGGCAATCCGGTCTATCCGGAGATGTTCCGGCGCCCGGCGATCTCCGCCGGTGGGGTGATGCTCGCGGCACGACTCACCGCCTCCGGCGGGATCGTGCATTGCCCCGGCGGGGGCACCCATCACGGGCGGCGCGACCGCGCCTCCGGCTTCTGCTTCCTCAACGACCCCGTGCTCGGCCTGCTGACCTGGCTCGACCAGGGGCTTGAGAACATCGTCTACCTCGACATCGACGCCCACCACGGCGACGGCGTGCAGGACGCCCTCGCCGGGGACGATCGCGTTCTCACCATCAGCGTCCACGAGGCCGGGCGCTGGCCGTTCACCGGGGCGGCCGAGGACCGGGCGGGCGGGGGCGCGCGCAACCTGCCGGTCCCGCAAGGCTTCAACGACAGCGAGTTCCTGTACCTGCTCGACCATGCCGTGCTGCCGCTGATCCGGGCGCGGCGCCCGCAGGCGGTCATGCTGCAAGCCGGGGCCGACGCGCTGGCCGAAGACCCGCTCGCGCGGCTCTCGCTCTCCAACAACGCGCATTTCGCGGCCGCCGCCGCGCTGATGGACCTCGCCCCGCGCCTGGTCGTGCTCGGCGGCGGCGGCTACAACCCCTGGGCCGTCGGGCGCTGCTGGGCCGGCATCTGGGGGACGCTGAACGCCCTGCCCATTCCCCCGCGCCTGCCGCCCGAGGCCGAGGCGGTGCTGCGCGCGCTGCGCTTCGACCGCGCCGCCGGCCGCAATCCCCCCGCGCACTGGTTCACGACCTTGCGCGACGCCCCCCGCCCTGGGCCAATCCGCGAGGAGGTGGTCCGGCTCGCCGCGCTCACCCTGGAGGAGAGGCTTCCCGCATGAACCGCCGCATCCTGCTGCTGCTCCCGCTCGCCCTGGCCCCCATGGCGCTCGTCGCGCGCGCGCAGGAGCCGGCCGCGGCGCAGCCGGAGCTGCCCAAGGAGCAAATCACCATCGTCACCAAGGACGGCCAGCGCCATCCGTTCAACGTGGAGCTGGCCACCACCCCGGCGCAGCAGATGACGGGCGAGATGTTCCGCACCTCCGTGCCGCCGGACGGGGGGATGCTGTTCGTCTGGCCGGCCGTGCAGGACAGCCCGATGTGGATGAAGAACACCCTGGTCCCGCTGGACATGGTGTTCATCAATCCCGATGGCACGATCAGGAAGATCGCCGAGGACACCGTGCCGCAGAGCCTGCGCGTGATCGACAGCGGCGGCCCGGTCGCGGCGACGCTGGAACTCGCGGGCGGCACGGCGTCCCGGCTTGGGATCACGCCGGGCGACAAGGTGATCGCACCGCAGTTCCACGCCGCTGGATAAGCTTGCATGGCGGACGCCGCGCCCATAGGTTCCCCCGGCTCGGGCGGGGCGTGGCGCAGCCTGGTTAGCGCGCGTGTTTTGGGTACACGAGGCCGCCGGTTCGAATCCGGCCGCCCCGACCATAGGCGAGGAGAAGGGACGCCCCATGCGGGCCAGAATCTATCAGCCCTCCAAGACCGCGATGCAGTCCGGCCGCGCCGGGACCGACACCTGGATCCTCGAATTCGAGCCGA
>DATFDN010000112.1:0-6719 GCA_035252035.1 Acetobacteraceae bacterium
GAACACCGAGCCGAGCACTTTCAGTTGCGGCAGGTCGAGGCCGGCGTTGCCCGCGAACAGCCGCGACCACGCGCCGCCCGCCAGCACGGCGGCGTCGCAGCGGATTCGGCCGCGCTCGGTGACGACGCCCACCAGCCGACCGTTGTGCAGATCGATGCCGCGCACGGCGCACTCGGTGAAAACTTTGGCGCCGTGGGCGCGCGCGGCCTCGGCGATGGCGGGAGCGGCGTGCGCTGGCTCGGCTCGGCCGTCGGTGGGCGTGTGCAGGCCAGCGACGAAGCGCGCGCCGGCGCCGGGCATCACGGCCTCAAGCCCCGGGCCGCGCAGCAGGCGCGACTCCACCTGATACAGGCGGGCCTGGCCAAGCCAGGCTTCCTGCGCCGCGACCTCCTGTCCGTTCTCGCACAGATACAGGATGCCAGGCTGGCGGAAACCGGTCTCGCGGCCGGTCCGCTCGTTCATGCCGCGCCAGAGGCGCAGACTTTCCATCGCCAGCGGGATTTCCGCGCCGTCGCGGCCCATGGTGCGGCACCAGCCCCAGTTGCGGCTGGATTGCTCGCCGCCGATGCGGCCCTTCTCGCACAGCGCGACGGAGATGCCCTTCTCCGCCAGGAACAAGGCCGTTGCCACGCCGACGATGCCGCCGCCGATCACGACGACGCCGACGCGCTCCGGCATCGAGGCATCGGAATGCACCAGGTCAACGGGAGGGGACATGAAACGAGCGACTCGGCCTTAGGCCACCATCTTGCGCGGCTTCGTCTGCACCACAGGCGCCAGCGCGGGCGCGGCGAAGGAAGCAACACGACGTTCGTCCGGCACCCGACGATAAAGCGTGTCGCGCTGCTGCGGCGTGCGGCCGATGCGGTCAATAAGCGCCTCCATCGCTTCGGGCGGGAACTCCTGGCCATGCTCCGTTCCCGCCGCGCGCGAGATGCTCTCGTTCATCAGCGTGCCGCCCAGATCGTTGGCGCCCGCTTGCAGGCACAAGGCCGCGCCTTCCGGTCCCATCTTCACCCAGGATGTCTGAATGTTGGGGATCAGCGGATGCAGCGCGAGCCGCGCCACTGCGTGCATCAGCACCGCCTCGCGGAACGTCGGTCCCTTGCGGGCGAGTCCGCGCAGATACATCGGCGCCTCCATATGCACGAAGGGCAGCGGCACGAACTCCGTGAAGCCGCCCGTCTCGGCTTGCAGGTCGCGCAGCGCGAGCAGGTGCCGCGCCCAGGATGCGGGACTCTCGACATGGCCGTACATGATCGTGGACGTGGTGCGCAGCCCCAATTCGTGCGCCGCGCGCACCACCGCGAGCCATTGGGCTGTGTTGATCTTGTCGGGCGCGATCACCGCGCGCACCGGATCGTCAAGGATCTCCGCCGCCGTGCCCGGCAGCGTGCCGAGGCCGGCCTGCTTCAGACGCGCCAGGAAGTCGGGCACGCTCAGGCCAAGGGTCGCCGCGCCCTGCGTGACCTCAAGCGGCGAGAAGGCGTGGATGTGCATTCCCGGCACCGCGTCCTTGATGGCGCGGCAGATGCGCAAATAGGTCTCGCCCGTGTAGTCCGGGTGGATGCCGCCTTGCAGGCACACCTCGGTGGCGCCCCGCTCCCACGCCTCGACCGCGCGGCGCGTGATCTCCGGAAGGTCGAGGTCATAGGCGGGGCCGCGCAGCGCCTCGTGGGTCTTGCCCTTGGAGAAGGCGCAGAACTTGCAGTGGTACGAACAGATGTTGGTGTAATTGATGTTGCGGTTGACGACGTAGCGCACGACCTCGCCCGAGACGCGCTGGCGCAGCGCGTCGGCCGCCGACAAGACGTGCTCGTAATCGGCGTCGCGGGCGGCGAATAGGCGTGTGACTTCGTTTTCGTCCAGCCGCGCGCCATCACACGCTCTGGCTATGGTATCCGCGATCGCGGGATCAATCTGGGCCAAGCGCGGCGCCTGTCGCGTGGGAATCCTGGTCAGGCCAGGTGCCCACGCATCATCGCGCGCCCACCCGTCCGAATCCATCGCACGCCGCACCTGCGCGGCGATTTCCGGCGCGAGCCATCGGTCTGGTTCCCCGGCGAAGGCGGGATAGACCGGCAGGCGGGCCACCAGCAGCTTGCCCATCGCGGCGCTGCGCTCGGCGAGCGCCGCGATGTCGGGCCAAGGAGCTTCCGGATTGACGTGGTCGGGCGTGACCGGCGAGATGCCGCCCCAGTCGTCAATCCCCGCCTCGATCAGGCGTGCATAGACGCCAGGCGAGAGGTTGGGCGGCGCCTGCACATGCACATCGGGCGGCAGGATCAGGCGGGCCACGGCGATGCTCCAGAGCAGGTCGTCGAGATCGGGCTCCGGCGCCCCTGCCCGCTTGGTGTTCGGCTTGGCGCGGAAGTTCTGGACGATGACTTCCTGGATGTGGCCATGCTCCCGATGCAGCGCGGCGATGGCGCGCAAGGCGTCGATCCGCTCCGCGCGGGTTTCGCCAATGCCGATCAGGATGCCGGTGGTGAACGGCACGGCCAGTTCGCCCGCTCCCCGCAATGTCTCAAGCCGCCGCTCCGGCAGCTTGTCGGGCGAGCCGAAATGCACCCCGCCCGGCTCGCACAGGCGCCGGCTGGTGCTCTCCAGCATCACGCCCTGGCTGGCCGAGACCTTGCGCAGCGCCCCGATCTCCGCGCGGGTCATCACGCCGGGATTGACGTGCGGCAGCAGTCCCGTTTCGCGCAGCACCAGCGCGCACATGTCGCGCAGGTAATCGATCGTGCTGGCGTGGCCCGACCGCGCCAGAGCCTCGCGCGCGGCGCGGTAGCGCAGTTCCGGCTTGTCGCCCAGCGTGAACAGCGCCTCCGTGCAGCCGGCCCGCGCGCCCGCGCGGGCGATCGACAGCACCTCCTCGGGCGCGAGATAGGCGGCGTGCCCGGCGCGCGGGCGTTCGGCGAAGGTGCAGTAGTGACAAACGTCACGACACAGCTTGGTCAGCGGGATGAAGACTTTGCGGGAATAGGAGATCAGCCGCCCATGCACGGAATCGCGCAGCGCGGCGGCGTGCGCCATCAACTCGGGCAGCGGCGCGGCCAGCAGTTCGGCATCAGTCATGAGCGTCCCTCGCATCGCCCCCTCCCCTAACCCGCACTCCGTACGTGCTCCCCCTCCCCTTGCGGGAGGGGGCCGGGGGGAGGGGGACGCACCGCCTCGGCGAACCGGTGCAGGTTTTCCAGCGTCTCTTCGATCGAGGGGGCCTGCGGCAGAACGATCAAATGGTCAAGCCCCGCCTCTGCCAAGGCCGCGACATCCTCGCGCATATTATCAGCACTTCCAGTGAACATCTGGCGTCCGCCGTCCGGCGTGTTCCGCGCCGTCCAGTGCGGCGGCTTGAACCACAGGAGGCCAACCTCGATCGATCGGGGATCGCGCTTCTCCGCCTCGGCGGCGCGGGCTAGACGCTCGATCGCCGCCTTCAGCCGCGCGGGGGTGTCGAACGGCGCTGCCTGGTTGTGCGAGGCGGGATACCAACAATCGCCGAAGCGCGCGGTGCGGCGCAGCGCCGCGTCGCTCTCGCCGCCGACCCAGACGGGGATGCGCGCCTGCACCGGCTTGGGCCGGAACGTGACGTTCTCGAAGCGGACATGGCGGCCGTGGAACGCCGGCGCCTCCTCGGTCCACAGCGCGCGGAAGGCGGCGAGGTACTCGTCCGTGACAGCGCCGCGCCGTGTCACCGGCGGCGCGTTGAGCGGTTCGAACTCCTCGCGCATCCAACCCACGCCGACGCCCGCGATCAGCCGTCCGTCCGAGAGCGTGTCGATGGTGGCGAGCATCTTCGCGCCCACGATCGCGGGCCGGTACGGCACGACGAGCACCGAGGGCAGCAGGCGGACGCGGCTGGTGCAGGCGGCGAGGAAGCAGAGCGTGCCGAGCACGTCCAGGCACTCCCCGGTTTGCGCGCCCACCCACATGCCATCCTCGGTATAGGGGTAACGGGTCGCGACATCGGCCGGCAGGATCAACCGGTCGGGAATGCCGATGAAGTCATAGCCCAGCGCCTCCGCCCGCCGCGCGCAGGCGATCAGGTTGGCCCGCGAGGCGAGACAGCCGCGCGTGCCGACATGGATGCCGAACCTCATCCTCTCCTCCGGCCCTCGCCCCGGCCTCATCCTGTGGTATCGTCGCCGCCAAGGCAAACCGAAGGGGGGCTTCCATGCAGATCGGGTGCAGCGCGCCGACCAGCGGACCTCTGACCGATCCCGACAGCGTCGCGCGGATCGCCACCGAGGCCGAAATGCTCGGTTTCGACTACGTCACGGTCAGCGACCATATCGTGATCCCGACCGACATCGAGTCCCGCTATCCCTACAGCGACAGCGGGGAGTTCCCATCCGGCGCGCGGGTGGACCGGCACGAGCAGCTCATGGAGGCGATGTTCATCGCCGCCAAGACCTCGAAGCTGCGCATCGTCACCTCGGTCATGGTGGTGCCGCACCGCCCGGCGGTGCTGACGGCCAAGCTGCTGGCGACGCTCGATGTGCTGTCCAAGGGCCGCCTCACGCTCGGCATCGGCGCGGGCTGGATGCGCGAGGAGTTCGAGGCGGTCGGCACGCCGCCCTTCGAGGAGCGGGGCGCCGTGACCGACGAGTACATGATGGCCTGCAAGGCGCTCTGGGAACAGGACGAGCCGCGCTTCGAGGGCAAGTACGCGAAGTTCTCGGACATCATATTCACGCCGAAGCCAGTGCAGAAGCCGATTCCGATTTGGGTGGGCGGGGAGAGCAACCCGGCGCTGCGCCGCACCGCGCGCTATGGCGATGCGTGGTATCCGATCGGCACCAACCCGCAATTCCCGATGGACACGCTGCGCCGCTACAAGGCGGGCGTGGAGAAGCTGCGCGGCATGGTCGAGAAGGCTGGGCGCGATCCCCAGTCGGTCGCGCTGGCCTACCGCGTGTCCGCCAACCCGGAGGCGCAGCCCAGGGGCACGGTGGACGGCGAGCGCAAGCTGTTCACCGGCGGCTATGCCGACTATGCCGGCGACGTGCGCGCCCTGGCGGACGTGGGCGTGGGCGCGTTCGACTTCGGCCTGTTCGGGCCGACGCTGGCGGCGACGCTCGACAACATGCGCCGCTTCCGCGACGAGGTGGTGGCGAAGGCGCGCTGAGGAGACGATCATGCAGCTCGGCATCACCATCGACCTCTCGGGCGCGCAGCCGCGCCTCGACATGGACCGCGTGCTGGAGGCGGAACGCCTCGGCTTCGCCCAGGCCTGGACCGGTGAGGCGTACGGCACCGACGCGGTGACGCCCGTGGCCTGGATTCTCGCCCGCACCACGCGCATCAAGGCCGGAACCGGCATCATGCAGATGCACGCCCGCACGCCCGCCATGGCGGCGATGACGGCGATCACGTTGCAGCATTTGTCGGGCAATCGCTTCCTGTGCGGCGTCGGCGTCTCTGGGCCGCAAGTGGTCGAGGGCTGGCACGGCGTTCCGTACGGCAAGCCGATGCTGCGCACGAAGGAGTACATCGCGATCATCCGCCAGATTCTGGAGCGCAAGGCGCCGCTCGAATTCCATGGCGAGCACTACGACATCCCGTACCGCGGCCCGGACGCGACCGGGCTCGGCAAGCCGCTGCGCAGCATCGCGCATGGGAATCCGGCGCTGCCTTTCTACACCGCTTCCATCACACCGGCCGGGCTGCGCACATCCGGGGAGGTGGCGGACGGCGTGCTGCCGATCTTCTACTCGCCGGAACGGCCGGGGATCGTGACCGATCCGATCCTGGAGGGGATGCGCAAGGCGGGCCGCACGCCGAGCCTGGAGGCGTTCGATGTCGCGCCGTTCGTGCGCGCCAAGATGGGACCGGACGTGCAGGCGTGCCGCGACGCGATCCGCCCGGAACTTGCGCTCTACATCGGCGGGATGGGGGCAAGGACCAAGAACTTCTACAACGACGTGGCGATCAAGCTCGGCTACGAGGGGGCGGCGAAGTCCATCCAGGACTTGTACTTGGATGGCAAGAAGGCCGAGGCGGCGGCGGCCGTGCCGGATCGGCTGGTGGACGAGATCTCGCTCGTTGGGCCAGCCGAGATGATCCGCGACCGGCTGGCGGCCTGGAAAGATGTGGCGAGGGATCGGCATGTGGGGACAATGGTGCTGAAGGGCGCGAGCATCGATGTGATGCGAATCGTGGCAGAGGCGGTGCTATAAATCTGGCGCAATGACTCGCGCGCTGGATCGTGGCTACCGGCTTGCCTACCGCATCGGCTTCTTGGCAGCGCGATCCTGGTGGTTCCTGCGTCGGCCCCGCCATGAAGGCGTGCTCGTCGCCATCTGGGTCGGTGATCGCGTGCTCATCGTGCGGCAGTCGTACCGCGAGACGCTGTGCTTTCCCGGCGGCGGCGTGAACCGGGGCGAGACCCCGGCCGCCGCGGCGATCCGGGAGTTGTCGGAGGAGATCGGGCTGACCGTGGCGCCCGGAGATCTCGGCTTGGCGTACGAGGCGATCAAGCCGTGGGATTACCGGCGCGACCACGTCCGGATTTTCGAGTTGCGGCTGGAGGCCGAGCCGGCGCTGCGGATCGACAATCGCGAGATCATCGGGGCGCGGTTCGTCCCGGCGGGCGCGTGCAGGGAGGCGCGGGTGAATCCGTTCGTCGCGGAGTACCTTGCTAATGTGCTTTCGGATCACATTGAAGCACCCGGATTGCGCTTACCCGCGACCCCTCTCCCCCTCGCGGGAGAGGT
>DATFDN010000113.1:0-4825 GCA_035252035.1 Acetobacteraceae bacterium
GTCGTCGACAAGCAGGAGGCGCATGGCGGGACCGTGGAAAAGGCTGCGCTGTCCTATCTCATTCTGAATGCGTATCCAAAGGAGCGTCACGAGTCTGTGAGGAATGAGCGCGGGAGATGCCGCAACGCCACATCGCGCAGCGTGGCGCCGACGCGGGACGCGCGTCCCTCCTTCGCCATCGCCGGGAATCGGTCGTGGGTCGCTTCTCGAGGGACATGGCGTTGCCTTGGCTGGGCGCCAGGAACGGCGCCCCCGCTTCCGGCGCGCCGCCCCTGGCGGGGGAGCGGGATTCCAGTCACCGGGCCGGTCTGGCGTCCGCTGACGCCTCTCCCCGCCCCGAACGACGAAAATGGTAACAGAAAGGAGTTAATCTGCCATCAAAAAATTAGACTCGCGCCCTGGACATGGCGTTTGCGCGCCTCCAGGACGGGCGAGCTGGACGGGATTCGTCGCCACGCCGGACGGCGGCTTGCGCGGGTGACTGGACCGCCATGCTCCTCACCATGCGCGGCCGCGGTGCTTCCGGGTCGCCACAGTCGCACATAGTTTCGCGGAATGCGGTCTGGAAAGAGGCGATCATCACGGACCACTCCACCCAGCCGATCGTGTTTTGGGCGCGGCTCCCGAGCCGGATCCCCGCCCCTTTCAGCGGGCGACCACGGGAAGAGGAGCGATCCGCTCCCCCGGGCCGAACCGCGGCCTATCCGCGCGTCTTCGGTTCGCCACCTCTCTTTGGGGTTTCGTCGCCGCCCGTACCGAACTCTCGCCGCCGTGCTTCCAGTGGAAGACAAGGCGGCCCCGCTCCCAATCGACGACAACCTTCAGAAACAAGGAACGCAAGATCTCGTGCAGCTCCTTGCGGTCGGGTTCGCGGGCCGCGGCCACCTCGCGGAGCCGGGACAGTTTCTTGGCCAGGGTGATGTCCAGCCACGGCTTGTTCAACCGCAGTCTCCGGCGCTCCTCGAGCAGCTTGGATATCTCCATGCCCACCGCCTGCTTCGCCGCGATGGCCGGGCGAGAGGACTGCCGCAGGCTGGGGCATTCCAAGTCGATGGAGTCCCGCCGCTCGCGCAGCTGATAAAGCCGACTCCGGACGTGCCTGAGGCGGTCGGCCCGCATCTCGCCCCCAAGGACGGGCTTGGGGCAGCCCTGGATGACCTTCTCGATATCGGTCGTCAGGGCATCCTCGATGCCGGGATACCGGATCCAACGGTCCGAGCACCCGGCACCGTTGAACGCGCGGCGGCACATGTAGTAGCGCCAGTTCGGATTCCCGCCGCCGAGCAGGACCATCGCGCGGCCGCAGAACGGACAACGGGACAGGCCCGCCAGGAGGTTTGCCCGGCCAGTCTTCGGGACATCGTTGTGGTAGTGCCGGGACCACGCGGCGCGCCTCGCCTGCACCAGGTTCCAGTCCACCTGGTTCACAATCGCCGGGTAGTAGCCTGGGATCGGTGGGAGCGGTCGAACGCGGGTGACGCCATTCTCGTGCTCGCTCACGAACGGGGTGAAAGTGCCGACGACGGTCGGGGTCCGCAGGAGGTGGCGGACCAGCGTCTTCTGCCAGATCCTGCCCCTCTGGTTGCCCTGTCCGAACAGCGGGACGCGCTCCTCGTTGAGTTGCCGACAGAGAGTCTGGTGCCCGGTGCCCGCCAGAACCTCCCGGTAGATGCGCCGGACCACCTCGGCGCGCTCCTCGATCACGGTGAACCGTCCGGTGGACCGGTCCAGCCGGAGCCATCCAGGACACCGGGCGGACCACGGCCTCGTCGCCAGCGCCGCGCGCTTGGTGTCGAACGCTGCCCGGATCCGCCGGGACTTCATCTCGCTCTCCTCGTTCGCGCGCATCATCGAGACCAGCGAGACGATGAGGTCGAGTGGGTTGGTGTTCAGGCTGTCGCGGGAGTAGGATCGCCCGTCGACTAGGGTCACGATGGTCACACCGGCCTGGACGATCTGCAGGAACAGCGCCTGCGCGGACAGGATCCGGTCCCTGCTGAGCCTGTCGAGGGATTCGATCAGCAGGACGCTCTCGGGCGGGACGAGGTTGTGCTCGACGGCCTCCAGGAACGCCCGGAGGGCGCCCTCCCGCGCGTTCCTGCCCCTAAAGGCGCTCACGCCCAGGTCGCGGAAGGAGAGCTGCCTGTCGAGGCTCAAGTGGTGCTGGACGGCATACTCCTCCGCCGTCTCGAGCTGCCGACGGTGGCTGTCGCCGCTGGCCTGCTCGAGGGTGCTGAACCGGAGATAGGAAAAGGCGAGCCGGGCCATTGGTCCCCTCCGCTCCCTGTGCGATGCGCCCGGTCGCCGCATGGACCGCGTTCCGTGCTCGTCAGCCGGGCCGTTTCAGGGTAGACCGTCCCAATCCGAGCTCCCTAATACCGCCCAGCAGTGCCGACCACGCACCAGGGTTGCAGCCTAAGACCCGCGTCGATGCTGGACTGGCTCCGGCGCTATGCCGCTGTGGTGCGGTTATAGGATGAACACCGTCCGGAAGCAGTATTAGGTAGCATCCGCCACAACAACATACCTTCGTTCTGGCAGGCGTTTACCTACCATACATGGCATGGAGAACGAACACACGATCAGCGGCCTGATCCGCAAGCGGGCCGAGATCGCCGGCCAGCTCGAAGCCGCGCGAACGCGCGTCCGCCAGCTCGTCACCGACCTGGACAGCCTGGACGCCACGATCCGGCTGTTCGCCCCCGACATCGACCTCGAAGAGATCAGGCCGAAGCCGGTCCCGCCGCGCCACACGGCGTTCCACCGCGAGGTCAGCAAGATCATCCGCGACGTGCTGCGCGAGACCGGGACGGCGCTCACGCCCAGGGACATCGCGTTGCGCGTCATGGCGGGGCGTGGGCTGAACGTGTCCGACCCGCGATTGGCGTGGACGGTGCAGAAGCGGGTCGGCGCGTCGCTGCGCAACTTGCGGGCGCGGGGGGGGAGCGTCAGGTCAGAGCAGGGGGTCGGCAGGAACCTGGCCTGGCGCTTGTGAAGCGCTGCGCGCCGACATCACGCGACGGTTTCCGTGGAGGCTGAACAGGCCGCTCGGGCGCGGCGACGAAGGAGGGGTGGGGAGCGGCGGCAGAGTGGGGATCGCCCGCTGGGTGAGCGGCCTGCTTGGAGCGGCCCGCGCCGTGTCGGGGTGCCTCGCCGCCGCCCAGACGCCCCAGGCCAGCGGCGCGGACCAGAGGGCGCCGGCCACCGTCATGCTCCACCCCCACCAGGACCAGCCTTGCAGGAGGGCCAGTGCCACCATGGCCGCGATCACCGTGGGATGGAGGGCCGCCACGAACAAGAGGGCCGCGACGGGGACAACCAGCTCCGCCTCGCGCACCCCAGGGCCGTCGTACATGCGGACGCTCCAATGTCTGCCGCGAGGGGCAGGCGTCCGACGCCCGTCGAGAGGGGCGCCTGCTCTTCGGGGGCTTCGGACGGAAGGGGGAGGAGTGCCAGTCGAAGCCGCTCCTAGGATGGCCTCGACTGGTTAACAGAGGGTGAATGGTCACGCGGGGGCTGATTGATTCGGCGTGAAAGCGCCGGTGCCGGCGGGGGCGATCCGGGAGGTTGCGCGTTGGCTGAAACGGGCCGACCCGCCCCATTGCAGCGCGGCGACACCGACGCTGCGGATTGTGCGGGCGATCGCATGGCACTTGCGGGCGGCGGCTGGCGGGCCTTGCCGCCCGGGATGCCGCCGTGGCGGACGGTCCATGGTTGGTTCCGGCGCTGGGTGGGCCTGGGCCTGTTCGACCGGCTGCCGCGTGACCTGGCTCGGCTCCGCCGCCGTGCGGCTGGGCGACGGCCGGAGCCGCGTCTGGCGATCATCGACACCTAGAGCGTGCCGTGCGTCTCCGTGCGCGGGCCGCGCGGCTTTGACGCCGCCAGGCGGGTGGTGGGGCGCAAGCGCGTGGCGCTGGTCGATGCCGACGGCAACTGGTTGGCCGTGGCCGTCGTGCCCGCCTCAGCACAGGAGCGCGGCACCTTGCCTGCTCTCGATGACGGAAAGGCGATGTGGCCGAGTCTGCGTGTGGCGCTCCTGGATGGCGCCCTCACCGCCCAGCGGTGCCAGGAACCAGGAGTGGGCAAACCTGCACGGCATGCGCCACGAGGTCGTCGCCCGCGCCCGCGCAGAAGGGCTTCGCTGTCCTGCCCAGGCGCTGGGTCGCCGAGCGCAGTTTCGGCTGGCTTGCCTCCTGGGTCGGACTGCTCCGTGACCGCGTGGGCCGCCTCGACGCCGCCGGCGCCCGGATTGCCTGTGCCGCCGTCCTCGCCAGCACAGAAGCCCTCATCAACCCGGCCTGATGCCGCTCAAACAGGCTCTGAGAGGCGCATCTCGAAGGTGCCAACCTAATTGGGGCGACTCTCGAAGACGCCCTCCTTCTGAGGGCGCATCTTGAAAGCTCCCTATTCTTGAGGACGAATTTCCAGGCACCGACCTCCGTGGAGCGAATCTCGCCGGGGCCTCCCTTTCGGGAGCATATCTCGGAAGTGCCCTCCTCGTGCAGACGCATCTCGAAGGGGCCTCCCTTGAGGATGTGGTGGGGCTCACCATCGAGCAGCTCGCCCTGGCGTACGGCGACGCGAAAACGCGATTGCCGGCGGGCATCGCACGTCCGCCGCACTGGCCGGCGGCGGAGGAGGAGCCGGGCAGTCGCGACCAGCCGCCAACGAAGCAAGACGGGCCGAGCCGATAGGGGGATGGTTGCATCACACTGCTCTCTCGCTGTAGGCGCAAAGCCAAACTGTCCCCTGTTCGCAAAGCAGAAATGTCAGCCTCCCCGGGTTGCGGGCTGCCCGGGAGAGCGGGCTTTGGGCTGGGTGGTGA
>DATFDN010000114.1:0-3699 GCA_035252035.1 Acetobacteraceae bacterium
GTGCCGCGCCTCGATCGCGCGTTCACCAACGAGGAACGCCAGCAATTCATGGCCGAACCGGAGCGGCTGTTCGCCAACCGCAAGCAGTTCTACGACGAGCACGAGACCTGGTACGGCGCGATGCGCCAGAACCATCCGACCGCCGAGGAGTTCAAGGCTGTCGCGCGCGCCCAGCTGGAGGCGCAGGTCCACGATCCGGTGCTGCGCGAGAAGCTGTGGCCAGATTATCACATCGGCTGCAAGCGCATCGTCATCGCCGACGACTTCTACCCGGTGTTCAACCGGCCGAATGTCGAGCTGGTGACGGAGAGGATCACGCGCGTGGAGCCCAAGGGCATCCGCACCGCCGACGGCACGCTGCGCGAATTCGATGTCATCATCTACGGCACCGGGTTCGAGACGCTCTCATTCCAAGGGCCGGTGGAAATCTACGGCCGGAACCGTCAGCCCCTGCGCGATCTGTGGAAGGACGGGCCGGAGGCTTTCCTCGGCATGGCGATTCCAGGCTTCCCGAACCTCTTCTATCTCTACGGTCCCAACACCAACCTCGGCCACAACTCCATCCTGCTAATGTTGGAATGCCAGTTCGACTACATCGCGCAGGCCCTACGCGCGATGCGCGAGCGCGACGCGCAGGGCCTGGAGATCCGTCCCGAGGTGCATCAGCGCTTCAATCGCGAATTGCAGGAGATCCTGGCGGGCAGCTCCTGGGCCGCGAGCTGCGCGAGCTGGTACAAGACCCCGGACGGCCGCATCACCAATAACTGGTCGGGCAGCGTCGAGGACTACAAGAAAGCCACCGCGCGCTTCGAGTCGGCCGATTACGAGATGCTGCGGGCAGCGTAAGGCAGCGCGATCCGGACCGCACCGAAAGCGGCGGCTAGGCCGTGCGAACCAGCACGATCAGGCCGCTCGCCCAGGCGAGAACAGCCATGTGCGCCTGGGCCTGCGCCGAAAGCGTTGCCGAGAGCAGGCGAACACGGTCCGCGTGATCGCCCTTTGGCCAGTTGGGCTGCGGCAACAGGTCATCCACGATGTAGAAGCCGCCCAGTCGCAGCAGGGCCAAGGCCGCCTCCAGCCCCTCGAATTTGCCGGGCCAGGCGTCGGCGAACACAAGGTCGAAGGAGCTAGGTGCCTGCGCCGCCACGAACGCAAGAGCATCGGCCTCCACCAGCGTCAGGCGGGAGTCCGCGCCAAGATGCTCCCGCGCGACCGCCTGCACCCGCGCGTCGGCGTCAACGCTAACCAGCGACGCGGCATCGCCCATGCCGTCAAGCAGCCAGGCCGTGCCAACGCCGGTGCCAGTGCCGAGCTCAAGCAACCGCCCGCCAGGCTTCGACGCAGCCAAGACGCGGAGCAGGCTTCCGGTGCGGGCCTCGCAGGCGGAGTCGAAGTCGAGCCCGCGCGTCCGGCGCAGCAAGGCGTCGAGCACTGCCGGGAGGCGGTGGGGAAGATCATCCATTCGGTGGCGCTCTCCTCTGCGCTCGCAGGCACTTGCCCAGGCTTCGCCTTGGGGCGATGATCCGGCCCTCTAGAAGGCCGGGGTCCGTCATGAAGTTCGGAATCTTCTACGAACTGCAACTCCCGCGACCCTGGACCGAGACCAGCGAGTACGACCTCTTTCAGCAGGCGCTCGGCCAGATGGAGCTGGCTGACCGGCTTGGCTACGACTACGTGTGGATGGTGGAGCACCACTTCCTGGAGGAGTACTCCCACTGCTCCGCCCCCGAGGTGTTCCTCGGCGCCGCCAGCCAGCGCACCAAACGCATCCGCCTCGGCCACGGCATCGTGCAGCTCACGACCAACCAGCCACAGCGCGTGGCCGAGCGGATCGCGACGCTCGACCTGCTTTCCGGCGGACGCGTCGAACTCGGCATGGGCGAGGCGGCGGGACCGGCGGAGCTGCACCCGTTCGGCGTCCGCGTGCGCGACAAGCGCGACCGCTGGGAGGAGGCGGTGCGCGCCATCATCCCGATGTTCTCGCGAACGTCCTGGGAATTCCACGGCCAGTATCACGATTTCCCGGCCCGCAACGTCGTCCCCAAGCCGATGCAGAAGCCGCACCCGCCGCTTTGGGTTGCGTGCTCCAACATCCAAACCATCGCCGACGCGGGCGCGTGGGGGATGGGCGCGCTCGGGTTCAGCTTCGTCTCGCCCGAAGCCGCGCGGGCCTGGGTGCATCGCTATTACAACACACTGCTGCGCGCCCCGCGCCCTCTTGCCGAGTATCCAACAAATCCGAACATCGCCATCGTCAACGGCTTCATGTGCGCGCCCACCGATGAGGAGGCGATCGAGCTCGCGGCCGGCTGGACGTTCTTCATCTTCGCGCTCTCCTATTACGGACGGAAGGGCGTCGATGCGCCGGGGCAGGGCGATCTGTGGCGCGAGTACCAGTCCTGGCGGGGCACCGAGAAGGCGCAGGCCGCGCTGCGCAATGGGCTGATCGGTTCGCCCGAGACGATCCGGCGCAAGCTGCGCCAATTTGAAGAAGCGCGTGTCGATCAGGTGATCCTGCTCAACCAGGCGGGCAAGACCAGCGACGTGGCGATCCGCGACAGCCTCGATTTGTTCGCGCGCGAGGTGATGCCGGAGTTCCACGATCGCCACTCCGCCCAGGAGGCGTGGAAGGCGGACGTGCTCGCCGGGCGCATCGAACTGGAAGAGATCGACACCGCCGGCTTCGATCTCTACGCGCACCAGAACGAGGACATCGTGCGGCTGACACCCGAGCAGCTCAAGCAGCGCATGGCGGAGAAGGAACGCGCGGCGGCGGGGGGCTGAGATGCTCCGCTTCGGCGTCTTCGACCACATGGATCGCGGCGCCGGGGCGTTGTCGGAGTTCTTCGCCGACCGGCTGGCCCTGGTCGAAGCCTATGACCGCGCCGGTTTCTACGGCTATCATGTGGCCGAGCACCATGCCACGCCGCTCGGCCTCGCGCCCTCGCCGAGCGTGTGGCTCGCGGCGGTGGCGCAGCGCACGCGCCAGCTTCGCTTCGGGCCGCTGGTGTACACGCTGCCGCTGTATCAGCCGCTGCGCGTCATCGACGAGATCTGTATGCTCGATCAGATGAGCCGAGGGCGCCTGCTGCTGGGCGTCGGGCGCGGCATCTCGCCGATCGAGCTGGACTATTGGGGCATCGACCACGACGCCGCGCCCGCCATGTATCAGGAGGCGCTGGAGATCGTGCTGCGCGGCCTGGCGACGCACGAGCTGAGCTTCGCCGGCTGTTTCTACCGCTACGACAAGGTGCCGATCGAGCTGGAGCCGTTCCAGCGCCCGCATCCGCCGCTGTGGTACGGCATCGGCCGGGCCGAGAGCGTGCCCTGGGCGGCGCGCAACCGGGTGAACATCGTCGCCAATCTGCCGCCCGCCCCGATGCGCGCGCTGACCGATCGCTACCGCGCGGAATGGGCCGCGCTGAGCCATGCGCCATCCGACCTGCCGTTCATGGGGCTGAGCCGGCATATGGTGGTTGCGGAGACCGAGGCGGAGGCGCTTTCGGTCGCACGTCCCGCCTATCGCCTGTGGCGGGCCAGCTTCATGAAGCTGTGGGTGCAGCATGGCCAGTTGCCGGCGCCGCACGCTATCTTCCCCGAAACGTTCGACGAGGCCCAGCAAGCCGGCCGCGCGCTCGCCGGCACGCCCGCCACGCTGCGCGACCGGCTCCTTGCCTTGCGGGAGGAGAGCGGCGCCAA
>DATFDN010000115.1:0-7709 GCA_035252035.1 Acetobacteraceae bacterium
AGGGAATCGACACGGACGTGAAGCCACTGATCGGAATTAGCTGCTGCACCAAGCAGTTCGGGGTGTTCGGGATGCCGAACCACGCCGCCTCCGATACATATATTCGTGCGACCGATGCGGTCGTGCGCGGCGTCCCGGTGCTGATTCCCGCCAGCGGCAGCGCGGCCTGCACCGAGACGCTGCTCGACCGGCTGGATGGCATCATTCTCACCGGCAGCCGCTCCAACGTCCAGCCCAGCCTCTATGGGGGTCCGCCGCATCCGGACGGGGTGCCAGAGGATCCGGCCCGCGATTCCGCCACCTTGCCGCTTATCCGCGCCGCCGTCGCACGCGGGACACCGGTGCTGGCGATCTGCCGGGGGTTCCAGGAACTGAATGTCGCTTTGGGTGGCAGCTTGCACCAGCGCGTCCAAGACCTGCCGGGGCGGCTCGATCATTCGACGCCGATTCAACCCTCCGCCAAGGTGCGGATCGGAAAGGCGCACAGCGTACGCGTGGTGCCCGGAAGCTGGCTGCACCGTCTGGCCGGAGCGAGCGAGATCGCGGTCAATTCTCTGCACAATCAGGGTATTGACCGTTTGGCACCCGGATTGGTGGTGGAGGGCACCGCCCCCGATGGGCTGATCGAGGCGGTCCGGGTCGCCACCGCCCCTGGCTTCGCAGTCGGCGTGCAGTGGCATCCCGAATACGATTTCGAGACCGACACGCTCTCCCGGCGCATCTTCGCCGCGTTTGCCGAAGCGGTGCGCCTGCGCCGCGGCTTGCACGAAGCCGCCTGACGCGGGCTAGCCGCGATGCGAGCGCTCCGGGTCGCGACCTGGAACATCAATTCCCTGCGCTTGCGCCTAGGGCTGATGCGCGAGCTGGTCGCCGCCTTGGATCCGGACGTGATCTGCTTGCAGGAGACGAAGGTTCCCGACGCCTTGTTCCCGGCCGAGGCGCCCGGCGCGCTCGGCTATCCCTACGCCGCCTTTCGCGGCATGAAAGGCTATAACGGGGTCGCAATTCTCTCGCGCCGTCCCCTGGAGGTCTTGGAGGATGCGCCGGATTGGTGCGCCAAGGGCGACTGCCGGCACTTGGCGGTGCGCCTGGACGCGGCTGGTGGCGGGATCGAGCTGCACAATTTCTACGTCCCGGCGGGGGGCGACGTGCCCGATCCGGCGCGGAACCCGAAATTCGCCCACAAGCTCGACTTCGTTGCCGAGGCACGGGCCTGGTTCGCCGCCCGCCCCAGGCTCGACCGCACGATCCTGGTGGGCGATCTCAATATCGCCCCACTGGAGCGGGATGTGTGGAGCCATCGGCAGTTGCTCGATGTGGTCAGCCACACTCCGGTTGAGACCGAGGCGTTGCTCGCCTGGCAGGCCACGGGGTTCGTGGACGCGGTGCGCCACTTCGTGCCGGCCGAGGAGAGGTTGTTCACCTGGTGGTCGTATCGCAACCGCGACTGGCGCCGATCGGACCGGGGGCGGCGGCTGGATCATGTCTGGGTGACGCCTGACCTGGTCGGCGGGCTGCGCCGCCACGCCGTGCTGCGCGACGCCCGCGACTGGGCGCGGGGGTCGGACCACGTCCCGGTGGCGGCCGAACTGGCCGTGTGACGGCAGCCGCCCCAAGGCAATGCGATTTCACACGGGCAACGGGCCGCTTCCGGGTGTCGGATAGGTGTTGCAAAAAAGTATACTTGGCGTGTCGGAATACGTTCCGCGCGCCCGCAGCTAAGTTCTTTTCTTGAAGCCAACCTCGTCGGCTACCAAGGGATCTCACATGATTCCAAGAATCCTACACTACGTTTGGGTCGGCAGCCCTCTTCCAGACAAGCAGCGCGCATATATCGAGTCCTGGACTCGAACCAATCCTTCCTATCAGGTGGTGTGCTGGAACGAGAGCAACATCGACTTCGGCGTTCCCCTCATTCAGGACGCGTACCGCCGCGGCCGGTGGGCGACTGTTGCCGATATCGCGCGCCTCATGGCAGTCCACCAGCACGGCGGCATTTATCTGGACACCGATTTCGAGGTTTATAAGCCGCTCGACCGGCTGCTTGGGGACCGGTGCTTCTGCGCGTTCCAGCGCGAGTCCGATCCGACCGACTGGGTCTGCAACGGCGCGTTCGGCGCCGAGCCTGGACATTGGTTCGTGCGCGACGCGCTGAACCAGGCGTTACGTCTCAAGCCCGGCCGATTCGGCATCGAGCGGCCGACGCGGTATGGACCCAAGCTGTTCACCCGCCTGCTGCGTCAGCGTGGCCTGGCCACCTACTCGCGGGCCGGGGTGAGGATCGAGGATATCTTCATTCATCCCGTCCCGGTCTTCTTTCCCTTCGGGTGGGGGGAGCGATTCACAGCCGAATGCATTGCACCGGACACTCTCGCGGCGCATTTCTGGGAAAAGTCGTGGGAAAAGGATGTTCCCGCGTTCATTCGCCTGGCCAAGGCGGCCTGGACGTGCTGCAAGCCGCTCCGGGGCGTGCTCATACCAAACGGCGTGAGTAATCATTCGTCGTCGTAGGGCGTGCTTACCCATTGACGATCGCGACGGCGCGAGTCCATCCGGCGGAGCCGCGATGCACCTTCACCGGAAAGCACACGACCTCGAACCCATCCGCGGGCAGCGCCTCCAGGTTGTGCAGCTTCTCAAGGTGAGAATAGCCGATCTCGCGGCCCGCCCGGTGGCCCTCCCAGATCAGTTCGGCATCGCCGGTCTCGGCGACCTTGCGGCGGGTATGAGAGAAGGGGGCATCCCAGCTCCAGCCGTCGGTCCCGACAAGGCGAATGCCGCGCTCCAGCAGCCAGAGCGTGGCCGCCTTGCCCATGCCGCAGCCACGATCGATGTAGTCGTCCTCGCCGTAGCGCGTGCCCGCGGCGGTGTTCACCAGCACGATCTCCAGCGGGCGGAGCGCGTGTCCGATCCGGCGCAGCTCGGCTTCCACGTCGTTCGGGGTCGCCACGTAGCCATCCGGGAGATGCCGGAAATCCAGCTTCACCCCCGGCTGGAAGCACCATTCGAGCGGCACCTCGTCGATCCGCCAGGACGGCTCGCCGCCTGGCTTGAGCGCGTGGTTCATGGACGAGAAATAGTGGTAGGGCGCATCGAGGTGCGTCCCGTTATGCGTGCTGATCGCGACCTGTTCGACCGCAGCGTATTCGCCCTGCGGGAGCTGGTCGATGCGCACCCCCATATACGCGGCCATCTGCGGAGCGGTCTGGTGGTGGTCGAGATAGGTGATCTGCGGCAGCATATGCGGCGGGTCGCTAGCGATGCCAGCCGTCAGCGGCACGGAAATGTCGATCAGCCGGCGGGGCATGGCGGCCTCCCTCCTGTTTGGTTGAGAGTGTGGTTCACGTCTACGGCGGTTCCGCCTCTGACGATCACCCACTAGATCCTGCGCGCCTCCAGCTTGCTGGGGGCGGCGCGCGGGCGCAATCCCGCCCGGAGCCCCCGCCGCAGCACCGCCAGAGCAACGATTGCCGCGCCGGAGATCGCGACCCATTGCGCTGGCCGAATACCAAAGCGCAGCGCGGCTTCGGCGGCGAGGACGCGCGCCGCGTTGATCCCGGTCGCGAGGCTGTACCAGGCGAACTCCACCCCGGCGGCCAGCAGTGCCGCCGCCAGTGCCAGCGGGGGCAGAATCCAAAGCGTTCCGGCCCAGCGCGCCGGCAGCAGGCGCCAAAGCATCAGCCACAGGAACAGCCCGGCGAAGATAATGGGCTCGCCGACATTGGCTTTGGTTTGAATGAAGTAGTGCAGCAGGCCGAGGCCCGCGATGGGGTACGCCCATCGGTGCAGCCGCTTCCACCCCTTGCCCATGCGCCGCGTCGCCCCGTCGGTCGACGTCGCGGCCAGCGCGATCAGGCCGAGCAACGCAACGAAGCCGATTGTCAGATAAAAGCGGTGAATGATCTCGGAGACCACGGTCAGCAGACGCCCGTTCTGGTCCACGATATAGAGCGAGAGATGCGCCAGCGCGTAACAGCTTGCGGTAACACCCACGATGCGGCGGATGAGTGGCGCGCGAGGCCACTCGAACACTAGGCGGGCCGGGGATAGCGCCAGCGAGATCAGCAGGAAGCGGATGGTCCAGAGTCCCGTCACGTGGATCGCTTCCGTGATCGGCTTGGGACCGGCATCGCCGAGCCAGAGCCGGCAGGCGATCACCGCGCCGGGTGCGATGCATCCGGCCAGCACGGCGATCTTCAGCCAGGAGAGCCGTCCCTGCCGGTCCCGCCAGGGTACCGCTCGCCTCCGCCGAATGATTTGCGCTGCCGCCATTCGCTTTCCTCGCACGCGATCCGGTTGCGCCCAGCTAGCATCCCAGGACTTGCGCCAGGGTTGCCGGGCTGTGACACGCCCCTCCATTCGGTGCCAGGGAGGATAAGTTACCTTGGCCTGCGGCTTCGACCCACAATTGCTGAGCCTTGGGCCGCCGCACGCCATGGCGCCGCGCGTTTAGCCGTGAAAGCGGCTCATCCGCGCAGCGCGGCGGCGTATGCCGCGACGGCGGCGGCAAAGCCCATCATCAGCGCGTCGGCGGTCAGCTCGTGACCAATCGATGCCTCGGACAGGAACGGGATACGCGCCACAAGCGGCGGGAGGTTGCGCAGGTTCAGATCGTGCCCGGCATTGACCGCCAAACCTTGCGCTCGCGCCGCCTCGGCGGTCGCCGCGCAAGCGTCTAATAGCGCCGCGTGACCACCGCCGCGAAAGGCCGCCGCATAGGCACCGGTATAAATCTCAATCCCGTCCGCCCCGCTTGCCGCGACGCGGGGCACCACGGCGGGGTCGGGATCAATGAACAGGATCACCCGCGCGCCCAGCGCCTTCAAGGTGGCGATGGCCGGGCGCGCAAGCGCGCCCTGCGCCGCGTCCAACTCCCACCCTTTCTCCGAGGTGAAGGCGTCCGGTGCGTCCGGCACCAGGGTGCATTGTTCGGGCCGGACCTCGCGCGCGATGTCGAGCAGCCGCGCATCCGGGTACCCCTCGATGTTGAGTTCGATCGCGGGCCGGTGCGGTCCCAGCAGCCTAGCCAAGGCAGGCACGTCGGCGCGGCGGATATGGCGCTCATCCGGGCGCGGATGCACGGTGATGCCCCGTGCCCCGGCTTCGATCGCGGCCGTGGCGAAGGCCGAAAGGTCGGGAACCCCAGTGCGCCGCGAATTGCGCAAAAGGGCGATCTTGTTGAGGTTGACACTCAACCGCGCCATCTCAGCCCCCCGTCGCCTGTATAGCCCCGTTCAGCGCCCGCACGCCTTCGGCAGGCCCCTCGGGGTGTCCCCAGACCGCGCCGATCACTGCCAGGAAGTCGGCGCCCGCGCGGACCAGCGGCGCGCAATTCTCGGCGGTGATGCCGCCGATCGCGCAGCAGGGAAGCTCCATCAGCTCCGCCCACCAGCGCAGGATCTCCGGCTCCGCGCGATACTGCGCTTGCTTGCTGTCGGATGGGTAGAACGCGCCGAAGGCGACGTAATCCGCCCCATCCTCGCCAGCCCGCATCGCCAGGTCGCGGCTGTTGTGACAGGTCACGCCCAGCATCAGGTCAGGCCCGAGCAAGGCGCGCGCCTGCCGTGCCGGCATGTCGCCTTGTCCGACATGCGCCCCGTCGGAGCCCGTCTCGCGCGCCAGGTCAGCGCGGTCATTCAACAGGAACGCCACGTCGCGCGCCTGGGTGACCGGGCGCAGCGCGTCGATCGCGCGCCGCCATGTCTCCTCGTCGGCATCCTTCAGGCGCAACTGCACCGCCGCCACGTCCCCCGCGTCCAGCGCCGCGGCCAGCAGGTCGGCGAAGCGGACGGGATCGAGGCGGGGCGGGGTGACGAGATAGAGACGGCACCCCCCCGGCTCGGCCATCGCCTAGTCCTTGCCGAGATAGATGTCGATGATCTTGCCCAGCATGTCGATCGCCTGCTCCTTCGGCCGCTGGAAGGTATTGCGCCCGATGATGCTCCCGTTGGCCCCGCCGTCGCGCAGCCCCCGGATTTCCTCGAAGATTGCGTCCAGCCCCTTGGCCTCCCCGCCCGAGAAGACCACCACGCGCTTGCCGTTGAACGCCGCCTGCATCACGTGCTGCACGCGCTTGGGCAGGGTGGAGGTGTCCACGTTCTCATAGGATTTCCGCGCGGCTTCCAGCCCGATATGCGCGGTTGGCGGCTTCACCTTGATGATGGTGGCACCTAGCAGCGCCGCCATGTGCGCGGCATAGGCGCAGATATCGACCGCCGTCTCGGCCTCCTTGCTCAGGTTCGGCCCGCGCGGATAGCTCCACACCACGACCGCAAGGCCGGACGCCTTGGCCTCTTCGCTCAGCGCGCGCAACTCCTCCATCTGCGCGAACGCGTATTCGCTGCCCGGATAGATGGTGAAGCCGATCGCGGCGCAGCCAAGGCGCAGCGCGTCCTTGACACTGCCCGTGACGGCCTGATCCTTGGTGGTGGCGAGGCTGTTGGAGCTGTTGAGCTTCAGGATCGTCGGGATCTCGCCGGCGTAGCTGTCCGCGCCGGCGGCGATCATGCCGAGCGGTGCCGCGTATGCCGACAATCCGGCCTCGATCGCGAGCTGATAATGGTAATGCGGATCATAGGCCGCCGGATTGGGCGCGAAGCTGCGCGCCGGGCCGTGCTCGAAACCCTGATCGACCGGCAGGATGACCGCCCTGCCGGTTCCGGCCAGTTTGCCGTGCATCAGGATACGGGCGAGGTTGGCCTTCACGCCTGGGGGATCGCCCTCGTACCAGTCCAGAATTTTCCTGACCCGCTCGGTGGTGCGCATGGAAGCTGCCTCTCGTCTGGTTCGGCGCGACCATGCTCCTAGCGCAGCACCGGCCCGCTGTCATCCGGCGTGTGCCGCAGCCAGGCACGCAGTCGCCGCGCTGCGCCTCTCTGGGCGAGATCGAGCGCCGAGGGACGCGCCGCCAGCACGGTCGCGCCGGATGCCGAGGCGATCGCCGCCACCGCTGCCCCCCCCGGCGTGCCCTCCGCCAGGATCAGGATGCGCTGGCCGAGTCGCAGCGCCGCCAGCGCATGACCGGCGGCGTCGCCGCAATCCAGGATGTCCGGCGCGGTCACGTCTGGGTGCTCGGCCTTGGCTTGGGCCACCAAAGCGTGCCAGAAGGCGCATCCGGCGAACAGCGCCGCGTCCGGCGCGGACAGCAACGTGACCGGCAGGCCCGCTTCCAATGCGGTGCGGGCATCGGCGATCCCGTGGATCACCACGCTAGGCGGCAGACACATGCTTGACGTTCAAGCCCGGCGCCGCTTTCTGTGCAATACAAACGGCCAGTCCGATCGCAGCGGGCATGGCGGCGGGGGTCAGGATGGCGAGCACGATCGAGGACGCCGAGGCGGCAGCCGACCGGCTGGAGGCCGCGTTGGAGCGCATTGCCAGCCTTACCGGCCGGCCGACCAACGAGCAGTCGGTTCAGCTCGCCGAACTGCGCGAACGGCTGGACCGCATGATCGAGCGCCTGCGCCTGGCGCTCGCAACCAAGCCCTGAACGAAGGAGCGTGCGATGGCGCAGGTCACGGTCAAGATCAACGGATTCGCCTACTCGGTCGGCTGCCAGGACGGCGAGGAGCAGCACCTGACGGCGATGGCCGCCGAGATCGAACGGCGGATCGATAGCGTTAAGGCCGTGGCCGGCCCGAGCGGGGAGGCGCGGATGCTGGTCATGGCCGCCCTGCTCATGGCCGACGACATATTCGAGCTGACCAAGG
>DATFDN010000116.1:0-8235 GCA_035252035.1 Acetobacteraceae bacterium
GCATACCCATCTCTCCTCCACTGGCGCCCTCAAAGTGCGAACAAACAATGGACATCCCGCTGGCCGACCCGATCCTGACCCGCTTCCGTGCCGTCCTCGGCGCCCTCTATGGACCGCGCCTGGAACGGGTCGTGCTGTTCGGGTCACGCGCGCGGGGCGAGGCTCGGCCTGATTCGGATTACGATGTCGCGGTGTTTCTGACCGCCCTGCCGGATCGCTGGGCGGAGCTGGACCGTCTGGCCGAGCTGCGCGTGCGTTTCCTCGATGAGACCGGCGCGTTCTTCGATGCAAAGCCCTATCCCGCGACCGCGTGGCACGAGGCGTCGCCCTTAATGCATGAAATCCGGCGCGAGGGCCTGGAGCTGTGACGCCCCAGGCCGCACGCTTCCCGGAGAAGGCGGAGAAGCTGCTGGCGGAAGCCGGCACCATGCTCAAGGTTGGGCTCAGTGACGCGGCGGGACGCACAGCCGATCTCGCCGCCTATCATGCCGCGCAGGTGTTCCTTTTCGAGCGGCTCCAGAAGGTGCTCAAGACGCACAGCGGAGTGCAATCGGAATTCCTGCGGCTGACGAAGGACGATCCCCGAGTCGATCCCGCGCTTCGGTCGTTCCTGTCGCGCGCCTACAATCTCAAGACGATCGCCGACTATGAGACCGGGCCTGGCTCCGAGATTGCGCTGGAGCGCGCAGCCCAGGCAGTCGAGGAGGGCAAACGCTTCGTCGCAAACGTTGCCGCCGTCGTCTCCGTCCCGGCCTCTCGACCCGAGTCCGGCACACAGCGTTGAGCGAGTGCCCGATATGCTGCCCACGGAGGTCGCCGGATTGGCGGCGGGCTGATATCACCGGCGTTGTTCGACGATGACGCCGTATGCAGGAGCGACAGTAGATGGCCGGTTCGCACGAAACCCAGACAACGGTTCTGGACTACGACGCCATTATCATCGGGGCCGGCATATCGGGGCTCTACCAGTTGCTGCGCCTGCGTGAGCTGGGGATGCGCGTGCGCGTGTTCGAGACCGGCACCGGCGTTGGCGGAACCTGGTACTGGAACCGCTATCCGGGCGCGCGCTTCGATTCCGAAAGCTACTCCTACGGCTACTCCTTCTCCCAGGAATTGCTGGACGAGTGGGACTGGTCCGAGCATTTCGCCGCCCAGCCGGAGACGCTGCGCTACCTCAACCACGTCGCCGACAAGTTCGACCTGCGCCGCGACATCCAGTTCCGCAGCCGCGTCACCGCGGCGCACTACCAGGCGGAGACGCGGCGCTGGGACGTGACGTTGGAGGACGGCAGTCTTCACCGTGCGCGCTTCCTGATCGCCGCCATTGGCCCGCTGTCCGCGCCGACGATGCCCCGCATCGAGGGCGTGGAGACGTTCGAGGGACAGTCCTTCCACACCGCCCGCTGGCCGCGCGAGACGGTGCGCTTCGAGGGCAAGCGCGTGGCGGTGATCGGCACCGGCGCGACCGGCGTGCAGACGATCCAGGAGGTGGCCAAGACCGCGGGCCACCTGACCGTGTTCCAGCGCACGCCGAACTGGTGCGCGCCGCTGCACAACAGCAAGATCGGCGCCGAGACGATGGCGCGGATCAGGGCCAATTACCCGGATATCTTCCGGCGCTGCCAGGAGACCTTCGCCTGCTTCATGCACACGCCGGACCCGCGCGGCACGTTCGAGGTGACGCCGGAGGAGCGCGAGGCGTTCTGGGAGAAGCTGTACTCCGAGCCCGGCTTCGGTATGTGGCAGGGCAACTTCCGCGACATCCTGACCAGTCGGGAGGCGAACGCGGCGCTCAGCGACTTCGTGGCCAGGAAGATTCGCCAGCGAGTCAAGGATCCGGCGGTCGCCGAGAAGCTGATCCCCAAGAACCACGGCTTCGGCACCCGCCGCGTGCCGCTGGAGACCAAGTACTACGAGGTGTACAACCAGCCCAACGTCCGGCTGGTGGATATCAAGGAGATGCCGATCGAGCGGATCACGCCCAAGGGCATCAAGACCAGCGGCGCCGAGTACGAATTCGATATCATCATCTACGCGACGGGCTTCGACGCCATCACCGGCAGCTTCGATCGCATCGACATCCGGGGCTTGGGCGGGCAGAGGCTGAAGGAGAAATGGGCGGGCGGGCCGCGGACCTATCTCGGCGTGCTGGTCGAGGGCTTCCCCAACATGTTCATGCTGATGGGGCCGCACACCGCGCTCGGCAACATCCCACGCAGCATCGAGTATAACGTGGACTGGGTGACGGGCGTGATTCGCGCCATGCGTGAGCGGGGCCTGAGTTATGTGGACGCCCGGCCCGAGGGGGTGGCGGCCTGGACCGAGCATGTCAAGGCACTGGGGGAGGGGCTGCTGTCCAACGAGATTGATTCCTGGATGACTGGGATCAACAGCAATGTGGAGGGCAAGCAGACCCGGATCATCGCGCGGTACAGCGGCAGCGCCCCGGCGTACCGGGCGCGGTGCGAAGAGGTGGCGGCGAATGGGTACCGGGAGTTGGTGCTGGCGTAGCAACACTGTGGACTGTCCGGCCACTCCCTCCTGTGCTACGGTGGCGACATGAACAGCGAGGAGATCATCAGCCGGTTAAGGGAGTACGAGGCGGCGTTGCGGGCGCAGGGCGTGAATCACGCGGCGCTGTTCGGCTCCCGCGCGCGCGGCGATAACCGGCCAGATAGCGATATGGGCATTATGGTTGAGATCGACCCTGACGCGCCAGTGGGTGTCTTTGAGTATGTCAGGATCAAGGAGTTCATCGCCAGCCTGTTCGGCGGGCCGATGGATGTGGTGGACCGCGAGGCCTTGAAGCCCTACGTCCGTCCAGCCGTGGCAACCAATGCGATCTATGCCTTCTGACCCTGACTCGGCGAATCGCTGGCTCAACGATATCCTGCATCACATAACGATGGCCGAAGCTTTGTCACGGGCATGAGCTATGACATGCTCAAGGACGGCAATCTTCGGCTCTATGCCGTGACACGCTGCCTTGAAGTCATATCCGAAGTGTCACGTCGCTTGCCCGACGAGATAAAGGGCCGCCATCCAGGGCAAAGTCATCCCGCTCTAACCTGCCACTCCGCTCGCACCTGCAACTCTCTACCGGGGACGCTGGTTGCCGTTGCCGCACTGCTCGGGTCACTGAGTGCGCGACTCGCCTCCCGGGCGGCTGGTTGACAGCAAATCCGGGGGGACTTCTACTCCGTGGCGGATGCCTGAGGCGCAGCGCAGAGGTTATGGGGCGCAGCGCAGACGCATCGGGGGGAACGTCATGACATCTAAGTTGACAGGCTTTGCCTGCGCGCTTTCGCTTGCGTTCGCGGGTTCGGTGATAGCAACGCACACCGCCTCGGCACAGGCTCAGTCCGTTCCTCCACCGCCTCTGCCAGGCCCTCCCGCACCGGAGCAGGTGCAGCCTTGGGGCCTTCCGCCTCCGCCTCCGGGTATTGGACCCGTTACGCTATTCGCGGACATTCACGACCAGCCGCAAGGCAAGTTCCTAGAGGGCGGCGCGTTCGACGACGAGGGCAACTTCTGGTTCGTCGCGATCGGCACGGGATGGGTGTCCTACCTGACGCCTGACGGGAAGCTTGTTCCCGGATTCAACTGCAACCCGCAAGGGGATCTTGGTCCAGCATGTGAGCCGCAGGGCACGCGTTGGCACGACGGCAAGCTTTACGTCACGACGCGCCATCTCGGCATCCTCGTCTACGATCCGCAGACGAAGAAGGTGAGTTCGCTCGTCTCGACATTCCACAACGAGCTCTTCAAGGGCCCGAACGATCTCGACTTCGACGCGGAGGGCAACCTCTACTTCACCGATCCGTGGGGCACGGGGCCTGGGCCGGACGTGGTGGACAAGGCCGGTGCCGTGTATCAGTACTCCAAGGACGGCATCCTGCGGCGCATCATATCGACCGGCAGCTTTCCAAACGGCATCGCGGTGTCGCCGGATGACAACACCCTGGCCGTCGCCGACTACGCCTCCAACCGGATGCTCTACTATTCGTTCCTGAACGGGCCGAATCCGGCCTGTACTCAATGTGCCAAGGATCCGTCTCACACGACGTTCTTCTTCGCCACGGCCGGAAGCTACAATCCCGGCAACGGTGGACCTGACGGCATCCACTACGACGTGCATGGGAACCTGTGGGCGGCATGTGGCATCGGCGGGATCATCGAGTACGATCCGCGCGGCTTCATCATCGGCTACGTGCCGCTGCCGAACGGCGATTCGTCAGCCACGAATTTCGCCTTTGGCGGCGAGAACAACCAATACATCTACATGGAAGGAGCCATCAGCGGAACCGTCTACAAGTTCAAGGCGCCCTACCCTGGGCTGATCGGACCGGGCGGCAGGCGACTGGCGGCTCAACACTGATTTCGGCTGATGGTGCGCGTCGCGTGACCACGCCGCGACGCGCACCAGCCAGGCCTTGCGACAACGGCCTTAGAGCGTCCATCCAATAGGCCCGCCGGCACGAGTCCGCGCCTCAGACCAACGCCACCGGCCGCACCGGCGAGCCGGTGGCGCCCTTGAACTTGATCGGTAGCAGGACCAGGCAGAAGGCGCGCATCCCGCTCGCCGCCAGCGCCTCCAGAGCCAGATTCTCGACCAAGTACACCCCCGCCTCCGCCAGCGCGTGCTGATGCACCGGCATCGACAGCGCCGGGTCCGGGTTGGGCAGCACCTCGACCGCCATGTTGTCGCAGCCGATCGCCGCCACGCCGCGCTCGGTCAGCCAGCGGGCGGCGGGCACGTCGAGACCGGGCTCGCCCTTGAGATAACGCGTGTTATCGACCCCGAAATACCGGCCCCAGCCGGTGCGGATCAGCACGATGTCGCCGGGTTCGACCGCGGCCGAGGCCGCGTCGGCGGCGCGGGCCAGATCCTCGGGTGCGACCACGCGGCCCGGCTCAAGGTGCGCGCCCCCGTCCAGCCCGGCGACATCCAGAAGCAGCCCGCGCGTGACCATGGCGGGCGCCTGCTCGATGCCAAGCTCGGCCAGGCCCCAATCCGTCACAGTCTCCTCAGCGGAAAGTCCGTTGTAGAGCCGGTTGCCAATGCTGAAATGGCCGAGCGCGTCCATGTGGGTGCCGACGTGGGCGGTCATCTCGATCCGCTCCACGTTCGCCCCGGCGTCGTTGGACGCGCCCATCCCGCGCCGGCGCTTGATCGAGTCGCGCCACGACGCCCAGAGCGACATCAGGAAGGGCGTCTGGTTTGGCGCCATGAACGGGGCGGCCGGGCTGATCTCGTGGCTGAGGTCGAACAGGCGGCCCTCGGTGATAAGGCGCAACGCGGCCAGCCGCTTCTCCGGGGTGATGAGGTTCGCCGCGCCGATCCGGTCCGCCGGACCCCAGCGGGAGTGGTCATGCAGGCAGGCGTTCATGGTGCTCCCCAAGCGACGGCTTCAATAGTACAATGGTCCGTCACGGATCAGGCCGACGTATCGACCAGCCGCATCAGGTGCGTTCGGTGCGGTTTCGGTAGCCGGTGGTGCTCGCGCCGCGCGCCAGCCCTGCGAGTTCCTCGCGCTGAGGCACAGGCACCAACAACATCCCCTCGCCCTTGGGTATGAAGGCGAACACCTGACCCGCCCGCCATTGCCGCGCCGTTCGAATCGCCTTCGGAATTGAAATTTGGAACTCCGCGGAGGGCGTGGCCGTGTCCTTCGCTGGCATGGCGTAATCTCTATCGATCAGTGCTTCGTAAGACAATATCACCGGCGTCCATGGAAGCGAACCCTATGCTTGCGAAAATCCCGCCCGAGTGGGAGGGGCGCCTCTCCCGACGCCCCCACAGGAGGATGCCGGGGAGGAATACCCCTCGCGTTTAGAACCCCACCTTCCGCGACAACTCCTCCCGCCAGCGCCGGCTGGAGGCCGGCTCGACGGCGCGCTTGGTCTCGGAATCCAGGATCTCCGGTTCGCAGTCGGGATTGGTCAGCAACGCCTCGCGCGCGTGGGCGAGCGCATCGTCCAGGCTTTCAAAGGTTTGGACGTGGCGACGGTCGATGTGCAGCTCAAAGGCCATGGCGCAAGCTCCAAGAGGTTTGCCTGTCAGAACCGACACCGCCGCATCGGGTTGCGCCAGACCTCAAGAAACCGTGCCCGGACCGGCCAAGCCGCGCGGCGCGCGCCGCCCGCCCGCGGTAGGCGCCGGGCGGCAAGGCCCGGCTTCGTATCCCCTTGTGCTGCCATAGTGCGTTCACATCCTGTCCGTGATACGCCATACCGGCGCAGGGGGCGCTTCCCAAGGAAGAAGGCAATGAAGCAGACCATCGCCCTGGTGGACGATGACCGCAATATCCTGACCAGCGTCGCGATGACGCTGGAGCAGGAGGGTTTCCAGGTACGCACCTACACTGATGGCGAGAGCGCCTTGCAGGCCCTGACCTCTCGCCCGGTGGACCTTGCCGTGCTCGACATCAAGATGCCGCGCATGGACGGGATGGAGCTGCTGCAACGCCTGCGCCAGCGCAGCTCGATGCCGGTGATCTTCCTCACCTCCAAGGATGAGGAGGTGGATGAGCTGATGGGGCTGCGGCTGGGTGCCGACGACTACATCACCAAGCCGTTCAGCCAGCGCCTGCTACTTGAGCGGATTCGCGCCCTGCTGCGCCGCAACGAGGCATCCAGGGCCGAGGGCTCGGGCGCCGCGCCGAGCGGCGTGATGGTGCGCGGCGACCTGGTCCTGGACGAGACCAAGCATCAATGCTTGTGGAAGGGCACCGACATCCAGCTCACCGTGACCGAGTTCCTTCTGGTCAAGGCGCTCGCCGCGCGCCCCGGCATGGTGAAGAGCCGCGACCAGCTGATCAATGCCGCCTATGGCGAGAACATCTACGTGGACGACCGCACGATCGACAGCCATGTGAAGCGCATCCGCAAGAAATTCCGGACGGCGGAGGAGTCGTTCAACCAGATCGAGACCTTGTACGGGATCGGCTACCGGTACAAGGAGCGCTGATGTGCCGCGGCGTCCGACTTGGCGCCGCCGCACCGTGCCCGCCAGCGCGTTGCCGTCCGCGCGCACGCACTGGGTTTCCCCAATGCTGCGCCGCATTCTTCTCGTCAACGCGCTGCCGCTGGCGCTCCTTGTCGCCGCGCTGCTCTATCTCGACCAGTACCAGAACGGCCTGTTGGAGGCCGAGGTGTCCGCCCTGAGGGAGCAGGCGCGCATCTTCGCGGGCGCCTTGGCCCAGACCGCGGTCAACGTCACCAACCCCGACGACCCGAAACTGATCGCCGAGATCGCCCGCCCGCTGCTCCGCCGGCTGACTGCGCCCAGTCCCGATGCCGAGGCGAAGCTCTACGCGCCCGATGGCGCGTTGATCGCCGACTCGCGCGTGCGCGAAGGCCCAAAGGGTTCCCAGCGCGAGCCGCTTCCGCCGGCGCTGAACCGAGGCCCGATCCTGGGCGCGGTCAGTTGGCTCTATGATCGGGTGCTGTCGCTGATGCCGCAGAAGCGGCCCACCCTCGCCGATCTCACCCCAGGCGGCGCCGGACCCGAATGGCAGCCCGACGTGAAGGAGGAGCTGCGCCTCTCCAGCTCCAACCAGAGCCACGAGACGCCGCCATATATCCGCCGGACCAGCGACGACCGGCTACTGGTGACGGTGGCCGTCCCGGTGGTGCGCGACGACCATACGGTTGGGATTGTCCTGCTGACCCGCGAGGCGCGGGAGGTGGATGCCAGCCTGTTCACGGTCCGCATGTCCATCCTGGCGCTGTTCGGCCTGGCGCTGGCGTTGACCGTGCTGCTGTCGTGGTACTTGTCGCTCACCATCGCGCGCCCGATTTTGCAACTTGCCTCCGCCGCCGCCGAGATGCGCGAAGGCGAGGGGCGGACGGGCAGCGTGCCACGGCGCCTGTTGCAGCGCCGCGACGAGGTGGGCACGCTTGCGGTCGCGCTGGCCGACTCGGCGGCGGCGCTGTGGCATCGGATGGACGCGATCGAGCGTTTCGCCGCCGATGTCGCGCACGAGATCAAGAATCCCCTCAGCTCGATCCGCAGCGCCATCGAGACGCTGCGCCGGATTGACGATCCGACGCGCCGCAAACAGTTGCTTGCCATCATCACCGACGACGTGACCCGGCTCGACCGGCTCATCAGCGACGTTGCCGACGCGTCGCGCGTGGATGCCGAGCTGTCGCGCATCGCCGCCGAGCGCGTCGATGTCGCTCCGATCCTGCGCACCCTGAAGGAGTTGCAGGACGCGACGCGCGGCGAGA
>DATFDN010000117.1:0-4997 GCA_035252035.1 Acetobacteraceae bacterium
CGCGCCTGGCAGGAAGACAATTTTTCCTACAAGGGCAAGTTTTACGACATCCAAGACGTCACCGTGGTGCCGCAGCCGGTGCAACGACCGACACCCGAAATCCGCATCGCGGCGGTGAGCGTCGAAACCTTCCCCGCTGCCGGCAAAGCGGGCCAGGGCCTCTTCCTGTCGGTGCGGCACGAGGATGTGCGAATCTTCAAGCAGCACATCGAGGTCTACCGCAAAGCCTGGACCGACGCCGGACATCCGGGCGAGGCACCCGTCTATCTCCGTTGCCCCGGTTTTGTCGCCAAAACCGATGCGGCGGCGCAGGAAGCCTACGGGCCGACACTGATGCAGCATTTCCAAAATCAAAGCCGGCTGCTCGCCGACTCCTCTCGCCGGCAAAACAGCCCGCCGGACCACCCGCGCTGGAAAACCGCGCAGCGCCTCACTGAAATCACGCTCGAGGAAACATTGCGCGGTTCGGTGTTCATTGGCTCACCGGAGACGGTAGTGGGCAAGTTGAAAGACCTGCAACGCGACATCGGGCTGTCGGGCGTGCAGTTGGAAACGAATTGCGCGGGCCTGGCCGATCACGCAGCGGAACGAGAGGCGATCCGGCTACTGGCGCGAGAGGTCAAGTCGGCGTTCCGTTAAACGCGGCTTCGAGCCTCCGCGGCGACGATCGTGAATGGCCGGAGTGGGGCAACTCCAGCCGGCCAGGGCCGGGTTTCCGGCCGTCGGCTCGGCGCCGATAGCAGTCCTCGCTCAGCGATAAACACTGCCGGACTTTGCTTATAATGAGCCGCCGATAGCCTGCCGATAGCCGGCCAAGAAGAATGCGCGCCGCTCGGGATCCTGCGTGATCATGACGGGCGGGTCCTCCGTCCCATATGGTCGTAGCACGACGCCAAGTAGCAGTAGGGCGTCACGTAGGTCGGCAAAAGTTGCGTCGCCGCAACCTTTTGCTCCGCGGCCTGATTCGAGGCGATGCGCAAGGAAATGGGCGATGCAGATTCCAGTCAGGTGGCTGTGGCGATGGCGGCCGGCGTGGCCTACAACATCTGCAGCCTGGAGGCTGCCGAGGAGGCGCGCAACACGGCATTGATAGTTGTCGGCCTGACGCGCTACTCCGGAACCCATCACCCAGGGAGGGACAATAATGGCGCCCAAATCTTATGTCATCGCGCTCGAAGAACATTACCAGGATGGCGAGCTGAAGCAGCATCGGGGCGGCGGCGTCGCCGAGCGGCTCGACGACGTCGGCGCCCTGCGGCTCAAAGAGATGGACGAGGCCGGCATCGACCTGCAGGTTCTCTCGCATGCCAACCCGGGCCTGCAAGGGGTCGACGCCGCGACCGGCGTGCCGTTGGCGCGCCGCATCAACGACAGGCTGAGGGAGGCGGTAGAGCGCCATCCTGGGCGCTTTGCCGCCTTCGCCGCGGTACCGACGGCCGATCCGAAGGCGGCGGCCGACGAACTCGAACGCACCGTCACCAGGCTTGGCTTCAAGGGCGCGATGATCAACGGGCTGACCCAGGGCGTGTTTCACGATGATCGACGCTTCTGGCCGCTCTACGAGCGCGCCGCGGCGCTCGACGTGCCGATCTACATCCACCCGGCGCTGCCGCAGCAGGCGGTGATCGAAGCCTATTACCAGGGATACGTAGACACGCATCCGGGTCTGCTACGCGCCGGCTGGGGCTTTAATGTCGAGACCGCGACGCAAGGCATCCGCCTAGTGCTGTCGGGCGTGTTCGACGCCCATCCCGGGCTCAAGATCATTCTCGGCCATATGGGCGAGGGGCTGCCCTTCTACCTGTGGCGCATCACCCATGGGCTGTCCCGGAGCATGGGCGAGAAGACCTTCCGAGAAATCTTCTGCCGCCATTTCTGGATCACGACATCGGGCTTCTTCTCCGATCCGGCGCTGGTGTGCTGCATGATGGAGATGGGGATCGACCGCATCCTGTTCTCGGTCGATTACCCGTTCGTCGATAACCCGCCCGCCGCCGAGTGGATCAAGACGCTGCCATTGAGCGCAGAGGACCGCGAGAAACTGCTGAACGGCAACGCCCGCCGCTTGCTGAAGATCTAACGCCTTGCTGCGTGGAGCCGTCGCGATGCTGCCCAATATCGTGTTTATCGTAGCCGACGATCTCGGCTACGCCGATCTCTCGTGCTGCGGCCGGCGCGACTTCTCGACGCCGAACATCGACCGCATCGCCGAGCGCGGCCTGCGCTTCACGCAGGCCTACGCCAACTCGGCTGTATGCTCGGCCACGCGGCTGGCGCTGATCACCGGCCGCTACCAGTACCGGCTGCCGCTCGGCCTCGAGGAACCGCTGGCGGGCAAGACCGATGTCGGCCTGCCGCCCGCGCACCCGACGCTGCCGTCGCTGCTGCGCGGGATCGGCTATGGCACGACGCTGGTGGGCAAGTGGCACCTCGGCCTGCCGCCCTCGTTCGGCCCGCGGCAAAGCGGCTACGACCGGTTCTGGGGAATTCTCAGCGGCGCGGTCGACTACTACACGCACATCAATTCGCGCGGCGAACCCGATCTGTGGGACGGCGACGAGGCAGCCAGCGCCGCCGGCTACCTGACCGACCTCCTGGGCGACCGCGCGGTCGAAACCGTCGACCGCCACGCCCGCAGCCGGCAGCCGTTCCTGTTGAGCCTGCACTTCAACGCGCCGCACTGGCCCTGGGAAGCTCCGGGCGACGAGGCGGAGGCGGAGCGGCTGCGCGGCACCCGGCTGCGGCATCACGACGGCGGCACGCAGCGGACCTATGCGCGCATGGTGCAGGCGATGGACCTGCAGATTGGCCGGGTGTTGCAGGCGCTCGACGCGAGCGGCCTAGCGCAGGACACGATCGTCATCTTCACCAGCGACAATGGCGGCGAGCGGTTTTCCGACACCTGGCCGTTCACCGGGATCAAGACCGAATTGCTGGAGGGTGGATTGCGCGTGCCGGCGCTGGTGTGCTGGCCGGCACGCATTCCGGCCGGGCGGACGAGCGATCAGGTCATGATCACGATGGACTGGTTCCCGACCCTGCTGGAAGCCGCCGGCACCGCGCCGCATCCCGACTATCCGCCCGACGGCATCAGCGTGCTGCCGGTCTTGACCAGGGAACGCGGACCCGAGCCGCGGAGATTGTTCTGGCGCTACAAAACCAATGCCCAGCGCGCGATGCGCGACGGCGACTGGAAGTATCTGAAGATCCGCGACAACGAATACCTGTTCAACATCGTCGAGGATCCGCGCGAGCGCGCCAATCTGAAAGAGCGGCAGCGGGCAACCTTCGCCCGGCTAACCGCCGAATGGGCGGCGTGGAATGCCGCAATGCTGCCGGAGATCCCGGACAGTTTCGGCGAATCCTTCACGGCGGCGCGTTACGCCGATCATATCGGCCTCTGACCCGAAACCGTGTCCCCCCCCGATCGCGCCACATCGAGGCTTACCGCCCAGATCAGCACGTATCAGTGGCTCAGCGCCCTCAACTGACCGCCTTGCTGCCTCTATATCGGCTGCGGGTACGATTTACGATTGTCCAAACCCGGCAGAGGGGCGATCTTGGCCCGAAATCGCCGGGAATCGGGCGAGTTTCGGTTAAAAACGCTTATCTCTGGAACGCCCCGTGCTGACCTATGACTTCCGCCTGCCGCCTGGCCCACGAACCGTCGAGTACGCGCTTCTGGCAGAAGACCTCGGTTTTCGCGCGGTCTGGTGCCCCGAGATTCCCGCGTTCGGCCACGATATATGGGTCACTCTCGCCCGCATCGCCGAAAAGACGAAGCGCATCAAAATCGGCCCCTCCGTTCTGATACCGAGCTACCGCCACCCGATGGCACAAGCCTCGGCCATTGCGACACTCGAGCAGATCGCGCCGGGACGCCTGATGGTCGGGTTCGGCACCGGCTTCACCGGCCGTGCGGGGATGGGCAAGAAACCCCTGACATTGGCCAGCATGCGCACGCATATCGTGCAGGTCAGGGCATTGCTACGCGGCGACGTTGCCGACATTGACGGCGGTCTGGCGCGGATCCTCGCGTCCGACGGCTGGCTGCCCGACCGTCCGATCAACGTGCCAGTCTACATGGCAGGCCAAGGCCCCAAGGCCCGCGCGCTCGCCAAGGAGATTACCGACGGCCTGATTTCCCTCCGCGGCCCGGCCGAAGGGTTCGAGACCTGCCTCGTGTCGGCCAGCGGCACGGTCCTTGATGATGGAGAGGACGTCACCTCGCCGCGCGCCTCGACCGCCCTCAAACCGCTCATCGCGCTTGCCTATCACCACAGGTACACGGCGGATCCGGAAAGCGTGAAAGCGCTGCCGAACGGCGAAGCGTGGCTGGCCAGCGTCGAACGGGTGGACGAAAACGTGCGCCACCTTTCCGTTCACCGCGGTCATAATCTTGACGTTTCGAACGGACATGACGCGCTCGTCGACGTGTCTGCCGCCAAACAGATGACCTTCACAGGCACTCGCGAGGAGTTGCGCGAACGCCTCGCCCAGCTCGAGGCCGGCGGCGCCACCGGCATCATCTTCGGGACCGGCGGTTACGATGTGGAGCGGGAGCTGAGGGCCTACGCCGCGGTTGCTGCATTGAGGTGACGCAGGCGCGGCATTATTGGTGAGTGAGGATAAATACGCTTCAGTCGCCGCCTCTCGCACTGAGCGAGGACCGCAATGGGGCATGAAGACCAGTTTCCGCCGCCCATCCTGAGCGTCCGCCGTCGGTTCGGTCAGCCGACCTTCGCCGGGACTCAGAACAGGGGGCGAGATGCGCCGAAAGCGGTCCCCCATAGATGTGTATTTCGCCACGAACTTGGAAGCCGCTCGGTGCGGCAGGATTGGCACGTGACGTAAATCGTTACTGCCCAGGTTCTGTGAGCGGTTACTCAAGCCGAAGGTCTGCGATCAGGTGCATGGGATCGCTGGTCAGGGTGTGGAGGAGATCCCAACCCTGTTTTCTGGCAGTCGAGAGCAGCGAGCGGATGACGGCAAACTCC
>DATFDN010000118.1:0-4937 GCA_035252035.1 Acetobacteraceae bacterium
TGACGGCGCTTTCCGGCCTGCGCTTCGCGACCGAGCCGGAATCCGGGCGCGAGATCCTGAAGCAGCAGGAAGATTGGATGGTGCGGCTGGGCCAGCTCACCCAACAAGCGGCATGACCGACGATGGCACGGAGGAGGCGGAAGATGAACGACACTGACAAAGAACCTAAAGCCACCGATGGTGGCGACACGACGCAGGGCGCCCCGGATCCGCAACTGCGGGAGATGGTCGAGCGAGTTGCAGAGGACTTGCTGACCGAGGAGCACGCGCGCCGGGCAGTCGAGCAGATCTTCCAGCGTCAGATAGAACGGCTGGTTATTAGGGAAGGGCTGCTGGAGCAGCAGGTGAATGCTCTTGCCGGCCCCCGCGACCAGCGGCTTTTCCAGCAGCAGCAACAGCTCGACCGGCTGGCCGGCAGCCTGCTCGGCCCGCAAGAGCTACTTGAAGAAAGGCCGGCGCCCGACAACCTCGGCCAGGAGCCCCCCCTTCAGATACCCCGGCCTGCCTTCCCTCAGGCCCCGGCCCAGTGGATGCTGCCCCAGATCCTGCCGCCAGGTCGCGATCAGCAAGGCCCGCAGATCGCACAAAATCCCATTCAGCAACCCTAAGCGGATTGCCGGCAGCTCGCAGCCTCAGGAGCGAAGTATGTTTCTCCAGCTCGTAACCGTTCCGAATAATGCGCAGCAGACGGTGAACAATGCGAGTAATCTGACCCAGTATCATCCGCTGCTGATATCGGCCTTGGCCGAGACGATGTGGCGCAACCGCTACCCGGGCGCCGCCTCCATGCCGTTCGAGGCATGGCCGCAGGCGATGACCGACCGCATCTTCGCTGATTTCGGGGGCCTTGCCGCTTTTCCAGGGCTTGCACCCGGCGGAGCCACCAACTGGGACCACCTGATCTATGCCTACCTGATCGAATGCACACGGATCCACGATATCTTCCGCAAGGTGCTGGAAACTTATCAGTTCAGCGAACGGTTGGAGACCCCAAGCCTGCGAGGACAGCGGTTCTGGCGCAATACCGAGTATCTGGTGTATGCGGACCCGATGCCAACCATGGTCTGGAGCCTGTTCAGCCGGACTCGCCCGGACGAGGCGGCTGATCGCATGTCCATCTACTGGTGGGCGCTGGGACTTGACCTTCCGCACGCGCGTGAGCTTTTGCAGAAGCAGCCATATGAAAAGCCAAGCGCCGCCAACCGGGAGTTCATCTCGACGCTCGAACTGCTGCTTCGGGAAGTCTGGCGCGGCATCGTGAACGCGACAAACACGAGCGGTGAACGCTGGACCGATGATCAGGCGATCGCCATCGCCGCGCGGCGCATCTACGACATGATGAACTCACGCCGGCTCAATGGAAACCTCTCGCGGGAGGAATTCCGTGCCGTGGCGGTGATGTCGTGGTTGCATCTCGCTATCCTATGGGACTCGCCGGCGGTGGTTGACCTGAAGGCACAGGCGGCAAGCCCCGAAGAACGGCTTGGCAAGATCGCCGAGCGGGTGGGCGTGAAGGCGCACTCGCAATCAAAGGCGTTCTTTGATCTAGCGCAGCCACTCTCGCTGTTGCTGCAAGCCATCGAGACCGGCGCGTTCAACGACCAGGCGAACGCGCAGCTTCTATACAACCCTGCCTTCGCGATTTCGAGGACCAGCCGCGTCGTGATCGACAACTACACCGTCGCGACCGGACGCGACCTCAAGGCGTCGTCCGTCGCAGTGACAGGGCGTGCGCCCCCGCCATCTCCGCCGATACCGCCGCAGCGCATGATCCGGGGCAATGGTGCGGGCGTGCCGGTCGTCACCCGCGAAGCATAGCCCTCCCAGCGCGATCGCGCCCTACACCAACTCCCCTGGCGGCTCGTGCGCGATCGGCAGCAGCGTCGCCTGCGGCTGCTGCCGTCCGGCGCTGGTCCAGCGCACCGTTCCCGCCGCGCCGCAATTGGGACAGGCGGGATGCCAGTTCGCGTGAGTGGTGTGGCAGTTCGCGCAGACCCAGCCGGGGTCCGGATCGGCGGCGGCGGCCTGGCGCAAGGCGTCGCGCTGCGCGCGCCGGCCCGCCTCGGTCTCGCCCCCCTCTTCCTCCTCGATCTCGGCCAGCAGCAGCCATAGGCGACGCTGGTTCATCCCCGCCTCGCGCGCCGCCTCCGCCTGCCGGCGTGCCTCCCCGGTCAGGCCGGCGGCCAAGGCGGTGGAGGCGAGCAGGAACCGGCTCTCCGGATGCTCAAGATGCTCTTGCGCCAGGCGCTGCGCGGCCTGCGCGCGGGCCAGCTTGTCGGTGATGCCCGCCAACGCGAACTCCGCCAGCGCCGGATGTGGCGCCAGGGTCCAGGCTTGCCGGATCACCGCCTGGGCACGTTTCTCCGCCCCCGTCTCGCGCAGCCGCCGCGCATAGGCGAGCGCGGCCGCGGTGAGCGCGGGATCTTCCTTCCAGGCTTGTTTCGCGAGCTTCAGTGCCTGGGCGGGATCGGGCTCCGCCTCCGCCGCCGCCGCCGCCAGCGCGGCTTTCGGCGCGTCGGCATCGGTCAGCGCCAACGCCTCCGCCCAATTGCCGGTGCGGATCGCCAGCCGTGCCCGTTCCCCGCGCACCCAGATAGCACCCGGATGCGCCTCCTCCGCCTGCCGGGCGAGCAGCGCCGCCTCGGCCCAGTCCTGCCGGTCCATCGCCTGACGCAGCAGGCCGCGATATCCCAGGAACGCGGCATCCGGACGCGCCGCCAAAGTCTCGAACGCCTGCGTCGCCTCGTCCGCGCGGCCGGCGCGCTCGCCTGCCTCGGCCGTCAGCAGCAAGGTCTGCGCGGTATCGCCCAGCAGGCGCCGTGCCCGCGCCGCCTCGCGCCGCGCGTCCGCGATTTCCCCCGCGGCAAGTGCGACCAGCGCCCGCGTGCTGGCCGCATCCCCGGCTCGGCGGCGGGCCAAGGCCCGGCGCTCGCGCAACCGGCGCGGCAGCCGGACAAGGGCGCCCAGCAAGCGGAGCAGCCCGTACAGAACGAGCAGCGCGAGCAGCACGCAGACGGCGAGGACAGCAACCGACATCTGCACCGTCGTGTAGCCGACGGTCGCGGTGACGGTTCCGGGCAACGCGGCCAGCCACCAGGCGAAGAAAACGACAATTGCGGCAATGATCAGCCAGAGCAGAACCCGTCCCATCAGCCCTGCCCCGCCATCCCAATGAGCGCCGTCCGCGCCGCCAGCAGCGAGCGCGCCGATTGCAGCCAGCCCGCCATCGCCTGCGCGGGCGGGCCGGTCAGCTTCGAAACCGCCTCGACCGCCCCCGTCAGGTCGCCCGCGTCGAGATCCTCGCGTGCTTGCGCGATCACGCCGGACGCGGGATCGCCCAGGATGACGTGATCGCCCTGGCGCACCGTCACCAAGCCCTGCGCCCTGTTCCAGACCCGATCCAGAAAGCCGTTGCCTTGATCGGCCGGACGGCTCGCGGCCTGCGCTTGCGCCGCCACCGCGTCGAAGCTGCGCCGCAGCTCGGCCAAGGTGGGCGGCGGCTCGGTGGCATAGCGGGTGACGGCGGGCGGAGCACCTTGGATCGTCCCCACCGGACGGCCCGCCGCGAGCGCCGCGAGCGCCGCCTGTGCCTGCGCCGCGGTGGCTGCCCGAGCAAGGCCGGCATCGAGCTGACGAACGGCGCCGCGCAGCTCCTGGATCGCGGCTTCGTTGCCGCTGATCCGGCTGGCCAGCCCGTCCTCGGCATTCTTTTGCGCGGCCGCGAGCGATTGCACCTTCTCGGCCGTCCCCTGCTGCTCGCGCGCGAGCTGGTCCAGCTTCTGGTCGATCCGGCCGATATCGTCGCGCAAGGCGGCGAAGCCATCGATCCGTCCCGACAACGCGGCAATCTGCTGGCTCGTCGCCGTGAAGCGGTCCTGCACTTGCTGGCTCGCTGACGCCATGCGTTCCTGCACCTGTTGGCCCAGCCCGGTCAGCCGATCCTGAACCTGCTGGAGCCGCTCTTGGATTTGCTGAGTTTGCGCCGCCAGCCGCTCTTGCGCCTGCTGGGTCTGCGCCGCCTGATCAGTTCCGGACTGCGCCGGGGCTTGGCTCGCGGCTTGGCTCGCCTGGACGAGGTTGGCGACCTGCTGCTCAAGGGCCGCGATCTTCTGCTGGATCGGCGCCAAATCCGGGGGTGCCGGAGCCTCCTCCGGCTTGCGCTGCTCCAGCGTGCTCACCCGGCGCTCCAGGCCGGAGAGGTCTGGCGCGGCAGCGGACGGGCGCGCGGCCAAGGCGGCGAGCTGCGTCCGCAAAGCCTCGATCTCCTGCGGCTGCCCCGCGGGCCGCGCCGCGAGCTGCTTGACCTGGGCACCCAGCGCCTGGACCTGCTGATCCAGCGCAGCGACCCGCTGGGCCTCGGCCGGCTGGGGCTGGGTGCCGGTGGGGTGCCACCACAGGAACATCACCGCCCACCCCAGTACCACCAAGGCGAGCGCGTAGACCCACGGCACGAGTGTCACTTGCCGCCGGCGCCGTGGCGCCGGACGGTATTGTTCGGGCGCTTCCGGAGGCGGTGCCTCCACTGGCGCGGGATCGGATTGGATCGTCTCGATGTGTGGATGGGTCGAAGACTGCTCGTCGCTCATTTCAACAATGCCAATAGGTCATCCTGTGTCGGGCGGGCGGCGACACGGACGCGCCGCCAAGGCAGCGCCTCTAATGCCACGCCCGCCGCCGCGCCGATAGCGCACGCATCGACATCGCGGATCGCGTCCACGAAACCAGCACGCCGGATCGCCGCGCCAAAGGCACGTGCCGTCTCGGCCGAGAAAAACAAGGCCGCGCGCAGCCCGCCGGCAAGCGCGGCGCGCGCGCATTCCGGCAAGGAGCGGGAAGGCCGGGCCTCGTACACCGCGCGACGATGCACCGTGAAGCCGTCGGCGCGCAGCCCGGTCGCCAGGGCCGCGCCCTGGCCCCGCGCCGTGGGCAGCAGCAGG
>DATFDN010000119.1:0-16247 GCA_035252035.1 Acetobacteraceae bacterium
GGCGGATGCGCCAGAGGCGGGCGAGGCCGCCCATGACCCTGGCGAGGCGGCCTCCCCGCCCACGCCGGCAAACGACTTGCCCCCTCTCGAACCGGCGATCCAGCCTATCCTGGTGGACGCGACAACCGCGCCGCCCGCCGAGCGCAAGCGGGGATGGTGGCGGCGGTGAGGGAAGGGGTCAGCCAGTGGGTCAAAGATCAGGCGGGCTGGCATGGTACCAGCCGCCCTGGACTCTGCCCCTCGGAAGGTAGGGCGGAACAGCGCAGCGCATTCCGCCATTCAGCCAGATGCGGGCCAGCGGCGGGACGGGCTGCGCTTTCCCGCCCTACCCCGGTGCCGCTTCGCCTCATCTTCTCCTTGGAAGTTCCGCTCGGTCAGGACTTCGGACCATTGGTAATGTCACACCCCCAGATGCGTCTTCATCACCGCCGGGTCCGCTTCCAGCGCGGCCGGCGTGCCCTCCCAGGCCACATGCCCGTTGTTCAGCACATACACCCGATCGGAGAAGCTCAGCGCCGCGACCACGTTCTGCTCAACCACCAGGATCGTCCGTCCCTGCGCCGCGAGCTCCCGCGCGACGCGCACCAGGTCGCGCACGATCAGCGGCGCCAGGCCCTCGAACGGCTCGTCGAGCAGGATCACGCGCGCGTCCCGGATCAGCGCGCGGGCGATCGCCAGCATCTGCTGCTCGCCCCCTGAGAGTTGCCGTCCGCCGGAGCGGCGGCGCTCCTTCAGGCGCGGGAAGAATTCGTAGACCCGATCGAGGCTCCATGGCTTCTCCGCGGTCAGCGCGGCGAGGCGGAGATTCTCCTCTACCGTGAGCTGGCCGAAGATCGCCCGCTCCTCCGGGACGAGTTGCAGCCCCATGCGCGCGATGAGGTAGGGTGGCTGCCCCTGGATCTCGCGCCCGTCCAGGCGGATGCGCCCGCGCCGCGGCGCCAGCACGCCCATGATGGTGCGCAAGGTCGTGGTCTTGCCGGCGCCGTTGCGCCCGAGTAGCGCCACCACCTCGTTCCGGCCGACCGCGAGCGAGACATCGAATAGGATGTGGCTCTCGCCGTAGAACGTGTTGATCCGATCGACCTCAAGCAGGCTCATGCGCGTGCAGCCCTCCAAGGTAGGCGGCCTGCACCGCTTCGTTGGCCTGGATCGCCTCGGGCGTGCCCTCGGCGAGCAGGCGGCCTTCCTGGAGCACGGTGATCCGCTCGGCAAGCTCGAAGATCGCGTCCATGTCGTGCTCGACGATCAGAAGCGTGCGGCTCGCGGCGATCTCGCGGATCAGGGCGCGGGTGGCGACGCGCTCGGCGGGACTCATGCCGGCGAGCGGCTCATCCAGGAGCAGCACGCTGGGGCCGGTGGCGAGCGCGAGTCCGATCTCAAGCCGCCGCTTCTCCCCATACGGCAGGATATGCACGGGCACGTCGGCGCGGTGCGCCAGGCCGATGGTCCGCATCGTGGCGGCGACCTGACGCTCGACCGGGGCGAGGGCGTTCGCCGCGCGCAGCACATCGGCGCGGAACGGGCCGCGCCCTCGGGCCAAGGCGGCGATGCGCAAGTTCTCGGCGACCGTGAGGCCGAGAAAGAGCTGATTGAGCTGATTGCTCTTGCCAGTGCCGAGCTGAGCCGCGCGCGTGGCGCCCAGCCCGCTCACGCGACGCCCGAACAGGCGCACCTCGCCGGCGGTGGGCGCTATCTCGTCGAGCAGCATCTTGAACAAGGTGCTCTTTCCCGCGCCGTTCGGCCCGATGACCGCGTGGATCGAGCCGGCGCGCACGGCGAAGGAGACGCCGTCCACCGCCCGCAGCCCGCCGTAATGCTTGGAGAGGCCCATGGCGCGCAGCGCCGGCGCGTCATCGACCGCGCGGATCGGGGCGGTCATCGGCAAAGCCAGCGCGGGTGGCGGCGCCTCGCTCGCGGCCCCGCCCTCCTCCGGCACCTCCGCCCGGCGCGCGCTGAGTCGGCGGCGGACGAACAGGTGGCGGATCTCGCCCACGATCCCGCGCTTGAGCGCGACCACCAGGACGACGAAGATCACGCCCAGGATCAGCTTCCACAGCGGGCCGACGCCGGGAATGAGCTGGAGGTTGTCGCGCAGGTAGAGCCAGACCGTGGCGCCCACCAATGGCCCGATCAGGGTGCCGACGCCGCCGATGATGGTCTGCACCACGAGATCGCCCGAGGTGTCGAGCGAGAAGGCGTCGGGCGGCATGTAGCTCTGGAACACGCCGAGCAGCCCGCCCGCGAGTCCCGCGTACAAGGCGGCGATGACGAACACGGCGAGCTTGTACGCGGGAACCGAGTGGCCGAGCATCGCGGCGCGCGGCGTGTTCTCCTTGATGGCGCGCAGCACGGCGCCGAATGGCGAGTGCAGGATGCGCCGCGCCAGCACGAAGCCCAGGAAGAAGAGCGCGGCCAGCAGGCAGTACATCGGCAGGCCGGCGACGATGCGGTAGGCGCCGATGCGCGGGAACGGCACGCCGGGAAGCCCGTTCTCGCCGCCGCTGTACGCGGAGAGCGGCGAGAACGAAAGGAAGTACGCCATCTGCCCGAAGGCGAGCGTGATCATGGCGAAGTAGATGCCGATGCGCCGCACCGCGAGCCAGCCGACGACGAGTCCGAACACGCCGGCGAGCACCGTGCCGATCGCCAGCGCGAGCCACACGCTGCCGATCACGTCGTTGACCAGCAGGTACGCGCTCACCATCCCGCCAGTGCCGAAGAACGCCGCCTGTCCAAAGGACAGCAGCCCGGCGGCGCCGAACAGGAGATCGAAGCCGAGGCCGAGAATGCCGATCACCAGCACGCGCTGCATCAGGTCGAAGGAGGCGCCGACGCGCGGCAGCACGAAGGGCGCCGCGGCCAGCACGACCGCGAGCGCCACGAGCGGCGCGAGCGTGGTCCGGACGCGGCTCATACCCGCCCCTCCGACCCGAACAGGCCCTGCGGGCGCAGCACCAGCAGCAGCGCCATCACCGCGTAGAGCATCACCTCGGAATAGGCCGAGTTGAACGCGCTGGTGATGCTGATGATCTCGCCGGCGATGATCCCCCCCAGCACCGCGCCGGGATAGGAGCCCAGCCCGCCGATCACGATCACCACGAAGGATTCGACGAGGAAGGTCTGCCCCATGTCGGGCGTGACCGCGACGATTGGCGCGTACAGCATCCCCGCGACGCCGGCGGCCACCACGCCGATCGCGAACACCAGCAGGAACGCCCGCCGGACGTTGATGCCGAGGATGCCGACCATGCGCGCGTCCTCGATCCCGGCGCGGACCACGAGGCCGATGGAGGTGCGGTAGAGGATCACATAGAGGCACCCCAGCAGCGCGGCGACAATGCCGATCAGTTCCAGCCGGTAGGTGGGGTAGGTGAGAAAGCCGATCTGCGTGGCGCCCTGTCCCCATCCCGGCACGTCCACGTGCTGGCTCTCCGGGCCGAAGATGGCGCGCACCGCCTCGGTGAGGACGATGGCGGCGCCGAACGTGACCAGGATCTGGTCTTCCGGCGGGCGGGCGTAGAACCAGCGGATCAGACCGCGTTCGAGCAGGACGCCGGCCAGCAGCATGAACGCCGCCCCGGCGAACAGGCCCGCCAGGAACGAGCCGGTGTACGCGGCCACGACGTAGAGAACGTAGGCGCCCACCATGAACAGGGCGCCATGCGCGAAGTTCAGCACGCCGAGTGTGCCGAGGATGATGGTCAGGCCGCTGCTGACCAGCGCCAGCAGGGTTCCGAGGGCCAGGCCGTTGAAGGCCTGCGACACGAGCAGGGGCGCGCTGGGCATCTCCGACCTTGCAATTGCCTACAATTTATTGTCTCGCATTCCAGTGGTTAGAGCACGTGGGCGATACCCTCAAGCCGCGATGCTCCCTTGCCAAATCACCGGGGATGTTCATACTGCCTAAAAATATCGACGGAGTAAACAAAATGGGACTAGGAACGGTCCAGACGCTTGGGCGCCGCGCGTTGCTGCGAGCCGGAGCCGGCGCCGCGGCGCTCGGCGGGCTCCCCTTCGGGCACGCCTGGGCGGCCGAGCAGGCGATCGGGACTTGGCCGGCCGGCGTCTCCGGCTCCACCGCCTTCGTCGGCATCAGCGTACCGCGCACGGGAACCTATGGGGTTCCCGGAGAGGACGAGCTGAAGGGCTATGAGCTTGCTATCGCGCACATCAACGAGGGTAATGCGCTGATCCGCGCGATGGCGCCCAAGGTCACGAAAGGGTTGCTGGGCAAGCAGGTGATCTACGGCGTCGCCGACTCCGAGGCGAAGCCGAACGTGGCGGTGCAGAACCTCTCCAAGTTCGTCGCCGACAACAAGGCGATCCTGCTCACCGGCTCCTGCTCCAGCGCCGAGGCGGTGGCCGACAACAAGTTCGGCCAGCGCGAGAAGGTGATCTACCTGCCGGGGGTCAGCGGCTCCAACGACACCACCGGGAAGGATTGCGTGCGCTACTCCTTCCGCACCTGCTTCTATGGCCAGACCTCCTCCGCGGCGCTGTCCCCGGTGCTGGTCAAGCATTTCGGGCAGAACAAGAAGATCGCCTTCCTCACGCCCGACTACACGTACGGCCACACCGTCCGCGCCTCGATGCAGGAGTACCTGTCCAAGGCCGGGTGGACGGTCGCCACCAACCAGGTCTGCCCGCTCGGCGCGCCCGACTACAGCAGCTACCTGCTCAACATCGCCAACAGCGGCGCCGACGTCTTCATCAACATCAACTGGGGCAATGATGCCGTCCAGTCGATCAAGCAGGCGAACGGGTTCGGGATCTTCAAGAAGATGCCGCTGGTGGTCGCCTACTCCGTGCCGTTCCTCGCCAGGGAGGTCGGGCCGGAGCTGACGCAGGGCGTCTACACCGCCACCGACTGGTGGTGGACGCTCGGCGAGCGGTATCCGCTCTCCAAGATGTTCACCGAGGAATTCCGCAAGAAGTACAACTACACGCCGGACTGGACCGCCGAGGCGGCCTACATGCAGCTCGCCTGCTGGGCGCGCATGGTCTCCGAGGCCGGCACGTTCAACCCGGTCGAGGTCATCAAGACCTATGAGAAGAGCGCGCATTTCGACTCCCTGGTGGGCGAGGTGTGGTTCCGCCCGGAGGACCACCAGCTTGTCCGGCCGGTGATCATCCAGCGCGGCAAAAAGCCGGCCGAAATGAAGTCGCCGGACGATTACTGGGAGGTTCTGGAGGTCGTGCCGGGAGAGGGCCTGATGCAGCCGCCCGGCGCGTTCGGGTGCAAGCTGGGGCCGTACGTGTGAGCCCACCCGCCGCGCTGCGCGAGGCAATACGCCTTGCGACAGCTTGCTTTTCCGTTGCGGGGGAAGAGGCCGGGACGGCACCGCAGCACGCTGGCCGCGCGCGCGGTGGCTGAGAGCGCATTCGATTCCGTGCTCCCATCGTCCTTTTTCGTTAGGTGCCTTGCACCTAAATCGCCCTGTGCATGAGTGCGGACGTCGCTTTATGCTCGCCGGCGACGGAGGGGAGGTTTGGGTATTGGCTCTGAGCAGGTGAGTGCTCTTGGGACGCGGGACGCTGCCCGCCGTTGCAGACGGCAGTTACTTGCTCGCGGGCTTGGGACCGCTGAATCCCGCGCCGCGCAAATCTCGTGCGCTGAAGCCTGATCCGGGCTCCTCGCCTCGCTCCTACGGCTCCAGTGGGACGCGGGCTGGCCCGAAGGCATTCAAGAAAGGCCAGCGCCCACAGCGGAGTTCCATCCCAGATGACAGAGCATGGTCTTCCCACAAGAGATCACCGCGCGAGGGGCCGCCTTCTTGATTGGACCGCGCGAGCAAGCCTCGCCGCCTTGCTATGTTTCGCGTTCCGCACCAACCCCGCGCTGTCGGCAGACACGCCGCCTTCGCCAGCACCTGCCCAGCCCGCTCCGGCGCCGGTTCACCGGACGGGTCTAAAGAATGTCCAAGCCATCGCCGCTGACACGTTCCTTAGCTCTATGGGCGTAACGACATTCGTGGACCAAGGGTACGATGCGGACGCATATGTCGCCCCCCTGACTTACCTGGGACTTCGGAACACGCGCGAGGGCACGCGGAACCTCGCCAAAACCATCATGCTTCATCAGAGGACAGGCGTTCATGTCAATTTGAGCGGCGGGCCTGATCTAGACAGCCTTCTCGCCGCCGGGAGAACTCTGGCCGCAGCCGGCGCGCTGCTCTCTTTCGAAGGGCCAAACGAGCCCAACAACTTTCCCATCACTCACAAGGGGAGGCAAGGAGGGGGCGGATGTGCAACATGCACTTGGGCGCCCGTTGCTGAATTTCAGAGAGATCTGTACGCGGCGGTTAAGAGCGACGCGAACCTGAAGCGATATCCCGTGTTTTCTGTTTCCGAAGGCGGCGCTGAAACCGACAACGTCGGATTGCAGTTCCTCGCAATTCCGGGCGGAGCTGAGACCTTGCTCCCGGCTGGGACAAAATTCGCTGACTATGCGAACGTGCATAACTACGTTATTGGCAACGCTAGGATTTATGGAGACAATCAGGCATGGCGAGCGGCCGATCCGACGCTTGATGGTCCTTGGGACGGGCTTTACTGCGAGTATGGATTGACTTGGCTTCGGCACTTTCCTGGGTATTCCGATCGCGAGCTTCAAGTTCTGCCGCGCGTGACGACTGAGACCGGATGGGACTCCGTATCCGATCCGGGAGGAGAACGCGTCCAGGGCACGGTCCTGGTAAATACATACCTCGCGCAGTTTAAGCGCGGATGGCGCTACACATTCATTTTCGAACTCGTTGACGGGCAGGGCAGCTCAACCCATCAAGGCCTCTATCGCGCGGACCTCACCCCCAAGCCGGCGGCATTCTACATTCACAACTTAACAAAGATTCTGGCCGACTCTGGCATTCCCTCGCATTTTCGGCATCTCGCGTATGCCATTCCAAATCAGCCCGAGACGGTCCATGACATGCTTTTAGAGAAGAGCAATGGAAGGCTGGATTTGGTTGTTTGGGGGGAAAGCGTTTCTGCTAAACATGACATCAGCATTGCGTTAGAGTCGCCGGCGAAACTGGTGAATGTCTATGATGTGACCGCAGGGGCTGACCCTATAAAAACCCTGCGCGACACAAGAACCATCCCAATCGAATTGAGCGATCATGCGGTCGTGCTGGAGATCCGGGAGTAGATAGACTCCTTTCGAGGTTTGAGTTCGACGAAGGCCCGGCCGAGCTTGGGCTGGTGTGGCCCGTGCAAGGTGGCGCGGAAGGCGTCGTCTGATGGACTCACGCTTTCGCTTGAGGGCTAGCAATCGCGCTACGCCCAACGGATAGGGTCCGGGCGATGCCGCACCCGTAAGCGTAGCGTGAGCCGGCCCTAAAGTGCGGCTTGTCCCAGCGGCACGGAATGCCACGATGGCGACATGGACCAAGCCGTGCCGAACAGCCTCCCCGCTGATGGGACGATCGCGCCCGAGCTCGCCATCGTCATCCCCACGCTCAACGAGCGTGGGAATATCGCGCCGCTCGTGAGGCGCTTGAGGGCAGCCTTGAGCGGAATCAACTGGGAAGTCATCTTCGTCGATGACGACTCAACGGACGGGACAGTGGAGGAGATCGAGTCCTTCTGCCAGCGGAGCGGCCGGTTCCGCTGCGTTCGGCGTATCGGCCGGCGCGGCCTCGCGTCGGCGGTCATAGAGGGAGCGCAGAGCACGTTCGCGCCATTTGTTGCGGTCATGGACGCGGACCTACAGCATGACGAGACCGTGCTCGTGCCGATGCTCACGGAACTGCGCGAAGGGCGTGCTGATCTAACCGTCGGTTCGCGCTATGTCGCGGAAGGCGGGATCGGCGCCTGGGACAGCAAGCGGGCGCGAATCAGCCGGTTGGCGACCAGCTTGTCCAAGGTCTTGCTCAAAGGCCGCACCCTTGCCGACCCGATGAGCGGCTTCTTCATGCTGAAGCGCGAGGCTTTCGAGATTGTGGTGCGGGATCTGTCGGCCCAAGGCTACAAGATCCTCCTCGACATTGTCGCATCCTCGCCGAGAGAGCTGCGGGTAACGGAACTGCCCTACGTGTTCGGCGTGCGCCACCAGGGCAGCAGCAAGCTGGACACGGCGGTCGTCGTCGATTTCTTCGTGCTGCTCGCGGACAAGCTCATCGGCCGTTGGGTGCCAGGGCGGTTCCTGATCTTCGCCACGATCGGCTGCCTCGGGTTCATCGTGCATATGAGCACGCTGGCCACGATGCTCGCGCTGGGCACGTCATTCCTGATCGCGCAGTCGGCGGCCACCTTCGTCGCGATCGCAGCCAATTTCGCCCTGAATAATGTCCTGACCTATCGCGACCGCCGCCTGAAGGGATGGCGGCGCGTGCTGGTCGGCCTCATGAGCTTTTATGTGGTGTGCCTGGTGGGCGCGGTTGCCAATGTCGGGATCGCGAGCGTCATGTTCTCGCACCGCTACTCGTGGTGGCTCGCCGGGTTCTGCGGGGTGCTGGTGGGCGCGGTCTGGAACTACGCTGGCGCCTCGACATTCACCTGGCGGCAGACCACCGCGCGGCGCGGTGCGGTGGCCGGCGTTCGCCGGACCAGCCTCGCCATGACGACGCATGACGCGCGCGACGAGACCGCTCGCCCCGTGCTGGCCGGAATTGATTTTTCGGAATCCACAGCCACACGGAACAGCGCGTGACCGCTTAAGGTTCGCGGGCGGCGCCGGGGAAGTCTGTCGTTGTATCCAACCACCATCGGGCTCGTGCTGCTTCCACTCACCGCCATCTTCGCCGGGCGGCCAATCCGGTTGTTGCAGCTCGCGCTGATCTTTGCGATTTTCGAGGCCGCAGCCGCCCTGGTCATCGGTGGATTCGGCATACAGCCGGCGCTGGTTCCAGGGCTGGTTTTCCTCGTATATGTTGTCCTGCAATACGCAGCGGGCATGCGCTACCCTGGCGAGGGCCGGGTTTTCTCGACGCTCGCCCCTCTCCTCCTCCTGCTCAGCTATGCGCTGCTCTCGATCGCTGTCCTGCCGGACATTTTCGCCGGGAAGGTCTTCGTTGCGCCGCAGAAAGTCGATCCCCTTGGCGGCGCGGTCCTCGTTCCCCTTGAGTACACCTCGGGGAACATGACGCAGACTCTATACCTCACGCAGAACGTCGTCGTCACGCTGTTCGCCGCGCTTTTCCTCACCCGGTTCGAGGTGCCTTACCACAAGATCATCGCCGCGTACCTTCTAGGCGGCTACATCGAGGTCGTCATTGCCTTGTGGCAGTTCGCGTCCCGGACCGCGGGCGTTCCCTTTCCGGACGACGTGCTCTACTCGAACCCTGGGTGGGCGATCGTGGCGCAAGCCATTGGCACGGTCCCGCGCATCCAGGGTTCGTTCTCCGAGCCTGCCGGACTCGCCGTCTATCTGCTCGGGCTGTCCTTCTGCTGCGCGTGGCTCGTCGCGCACGGCCAACGCACGATGCGGCCAGATCTGCTCCTCGGGCTCGCGATCCTCGTCATTCTCCTCTCAACATCCACAACGGGACTCGTCTGCCTTTTCATCGGTTTACCGCTGCTCCTGACTCTTGCCGCCCTCCGTGGCGACCGATACGTCCGAACGCGCCTACAGCGGCTTGTCGTGCTGCTGGCGGTGGGAGGAAGCCTGGCGATTGGACCGATTTTCGTGCTCAAACCCGACCTGCTCAAGCAAGTCGATGAGGTTGTGCAGGGGACGCTGTCCAAGCAGGAAGGTGACTCCTACAACGATCGGACCGCCCTCGATGAGGCCGCGCTGGCGACCGTGGGGCAGACGTACGGGCTCGGGGTCGGCTGGGGCAGCTTCCGGCCGTCCAGCCTGATACCGGGCCTGCTGGCCAATGGCGGCGTGTTCGGGGTGGCGATGCTGATATGGCTCGGCGGGCGCGTGGCCCGGCTCGCGACCCGCGCGGCCGCGAAAACCCGGGATCATCCAGGAGGAATCTTGGTCAGCGGCTTCTCGGCGGCGCTCTGCGGGCAGCTCGCGGCGGCCGTGATCTCGGCGCCCACGATCACATCGACCGCGTTCTTCCTTCAGCTTGGCTGCGTGGTCGGGGCCGCGGCGCGCATGGAGTTCGATTCCGTGGTGGCGAGGCGGTGTTCATCGTGGGCGAGGGCATGGACGTACCAGCGAGGACCGTCATGAGCAGCTCTCACGCGGCAACCATCCCGCAAGCACGTCTCGCGCTGCGGCGCAGCCTCTGGCGCGGCACGAGCATGAACTGGCTGTTCTGCGGCCTTGCTGTTGCCGTGCTCGCGTCCGTCCTACTGGTTCTCTTTGCGTTCCATGTGCCGCCACTACAGGACTACGGCGATTGGACCTATCAAGGCTACCTTCTCAACCGGCTGCTCAGATCCGCCGCTGCCCCCGTCCTCATAAAGCCCTGGCCCGTTCCGAACAGCATCTCCGAGATCCTATTGGCCTTGCTCGGGTTCGCTTGCGGCCCGATCACCGCGGCGAGGGCGCTGATCGTCGCCTATCTGCTCGCATCGGCTGTTGTCATGGCGGTTGCGAGCCGCGGCCGCGACGGGCGTATCAACGGGGCCAAGCTTCTGCTCCTGCTCTGCATCGGCACGGTCCATGCCCCATTCTGGACAGGCGAGATCAACTACCAAATCGGGCTCATGCTTTTCCTCGCCTACGTGCTCCTCTGCCGCCGGAGCCGCGAGCCGAGCGCCCTCTTCACGGGCGGGTACGCCGTCCTCCTCTTCCTGTGCCACGCGCTCTGCCTCGGCATGTTCATGATCTACGAGGGCTGGCGCTCGCTTCGGCGGCGCCAGATCCTGCGCGCCTTCGTCAGCTTTGTCCCGGTCCTCCTGATGGCGGCTTGGTACAAGCTCGCTGACCCGCGCACGGAAGTCGCGGCCCTCGAATCACGGCCGCAGCTCCACGGCGTGAGGGATGTCATTGAGTATTTCACCTACCAGGCTGCGAAAACTGGCCCGTACCACAATTTCTTCTTCGGCGGCAGCGGCGATTACGAGCGCGCGCGCCTGCTCTACTGGGCCGGCGTCTTTGCGAACTTCGCGTTCGCGGCGTGCATGGCCGCTTTGATGCTGACGTGGATCCGCGCGTCCTGGCGGGAGCGGCGCGGCAGCGACGAGTTCCTCGCCGCTGTCTCGTTTCTCGCGCTCGCGATCTTCGATCCAGGCGCCTATCTCGGCATCGCCAATGTGGGCGAGCGTCTGATCGCACCAGCCCTGATGCTCGCCGTGATCTCGCTGCGGCATACGACGCTCGCCGAACGTTTCGGCGCGGCGCTGGCCGCACTCTCGGCGGTCGTGCTCGTCAGCTTCGCCGTCGCCGGGTTGCACGGTGCCGAAGGCGGCCCGGTCCCGGCGAACGATGTCGTGAACGATCCCGCGAGGCGGCGACAGGTGCTCTTCTGGCACAAGCCCTTCACTTTCGCATCGCAGGCCGACCAAGCGGAAAAGTCATGGGCGCAAGGACTTCCGCCGTCGGGGCCGATCGCCTTCGAGACGAGCCTGCTGATGCGGCCACGCGGCCAAGGCACCGCGGCGCCAGCACGCTGATGAGCGGTTCGTGAACGCCCCCTCCCACGGAGCAGGAGCGCGGTCACTCCCACCGCCAATCCTTGCGGAACACCGGGACACGCATCTCGGCCGCGCGGTCCCGCGCGTCCATCGCCAGCCATGACAACAGCCGCTCGATCACCAATTGCGTCGGCTCGGCGAGGTCGAACGCCAGTGCCTCGTCCACCCCGTAGAACCGCAACCCTTCCAGCTCCCCCGATCCCGCCAAGGTTCCGTGCGCCCGCGCCGCGTCAACCACCAGGAAGCGGGCGTTGAAGCGCACCGGGCTGTCGGTCGGCGTGACGAGGCGGCAGATATAGTCGATCCCGTCGAGCGCGGGCGGGGTGCCGAGGCAAAGTCCGGTCTCCTCCACAAGCTCGCGCGCGGCGGCGATGCCGAGCCCGTGCGCCAAGGCGGAACTTGCCGATCGCTCCAGCCGCGCCCGCGTGTGCGGCGGGAGCGGGGTGGCGCTGGGCGCGGTCAGGTCGGCCCGGTCCACCGCGCCGCCGGGGAACACCAGGCGATTCGGCATGAACCTGTGCCGCGCCCCGCGCATCCCCATCAGCATCTCCGGCCCTCCGGCGCCCTGGCGCACCAGGATCAGGCTGGCGGCGTGGCGGGCGCGCACGGGGCGGACCCGCGCCGGGCGAGGCACCAGCGAATCAGGCACCCACGCGATCTCCTCCCCTGCTCCCGGCAAGCCTTGCCGCGATGCGCCGATCGCGCAAGGCTGGGCGCCTTGCAGGAGGAGGTCGCGGATGCCGGCCCCGTATGCCGCCCATCGCGCGCAGATCAAGGCGATCCTGAGCGCCTGGGGTATGCCCGAGGAGAACGCGGAGCCGACCAGCGAAATCCTGGCCTGGGCCGACCTGCACGGTGTGGACAGTCACGGCATCTCGATGCTGCCCGGCTATGACCGGCTGCGCCGCAACGGCCGCGTGCGAATGGACGCGCACCCCGAGATCGTCCGCGAGACGCCTGTCTCCGCCCTGGTCGATGGCGGCGGCGGACTCGGCCATGTGCCGGCGCGCTTCGCCATGCGAACCGCCATCGCCAAGGCGAAGCAGGCCGGGATGGCGGCGGTGGCGGTGCGCAACTCGGCCCATTTCGGCGCCTGCGGGTTCTACACGTTGATGGCCGCCGAGGCCGGGCTGATCGGCATGGCCTGCACCTCGGCCTCCGGCATCCAGGTCGCGCCGACCTTCGGGCGGCAGGCGCGGCTCGGCACCGATCCCTGGTCCTTTGCCGCCCCCAGCGCCGACGGCGCGCCGTTCCTGCTGGACATGGCGACCACCACCGTCGCCGCCGGGCGCATCCGCAACAAGGCCAACGAGAGCCAGCCTTGCCCGCCTGGCTGGGTGCTGACGAGGGAGGGGCTGCCCAGCACCGATCCGCTGGAGGCGTCGCAAAAGGGCGGATTCCTGACCTCGCTCGGCGGCTCGCCGGAGAACAGCAGCTACAAGGGATACGGGCTCGCGGTGATGGTGAACATCCTGTCCTCGTGCCTGTCGGGTGCCACGCTCATCACCGACCCGATGCACACGCGAAAGCCGCAAGGCCCGGACATCGGGCACTTCCTCATGGCGATCGATCCCGGCCTCTTCCGCGATCTCGCCGAATTCCAGGCCGATGTCGCCCGCTTCCTCGCCGATCTGCGGGCCACGACGCCAATCGATCCGGCGCGGACGGTGATGGTGGCGGGCGATCCGCAGCGCCGCTCCGCCGCGCGGCGGATGGCGGAGGGCATTCCGGTCGGACCCGGCCTGCTCGCGCAGGTGCGTCAGATCGCGCAGGCGAGCGCGGCGCCTTGGCTGCTCGATTGAGTGCGAGATACCGTTCCTTAAGGAGAAGAAAACGTTGGTTGCAGGTGCAAATACACCGCTCACGGTCGATCTGAGCGGCCTCCGAGTCGCCATCAGTGCCGGAGCCAACGGGATTGGTCGCGTGATGGCGGACAGTTTCGCCGCGTGTGGCGCGGCCGTGTTCATCTCCGATGTGGACGAGAGCGCGCTGGCCACGTGCGGGCACAAGGGAATGCACGCCGATGCCAGCTCGGCTCCCGAGTGCGAGGCATTCGTGGATCGTGCGGTGGCAGAGCTGGGCGGGCTCGATGTGTTGGTCAACAATGCCGGCATCGCCGGGCCGACCGCGCGCGTCGAGGACGTGACGCCGGAGGCGTTGGACGCCACGCTGCGCATCGACCTCGCCAGCATGTTCCACTGCGCCCGGCGCGCGATCCCCGCGCTGCGCGCTGCGGGCGGCGGGGCGATCATCAATCTCAGCTCCGCCGCCGGCCGGTTCGGCTTTCCGCTGCGCGCGCCCTACTCCGCAGCGAAATGGGGCGTGATCGGCTTCACCAAGACGCTCTCGATTGAGCTTGGCCCGGACGGCATCCGCGTCAATGCCATCCTGCCTGGCCCGGTGGACGGGCCGCGCATCCGCGCCGTCATCAAGGCCAAGGCCGAGGCCGCCGGTATCTCCGAGAACGAGATGACCGAGCGCACCGTGGCGACGACCAGCCTACGCTGCTTCGTCACCCAGCAGGACATCGCCAACATGGCGCTCTATCTGGCCAGTCCATTTGGCGCCACGATCAGCGGCCAGGCGATCAGCGTGGACGCCGACATGCAGGTCACGATGTAGCGGGAGAGGACCATTACCATCATCACACAGCGGAGCGTGCCGAGAAGCGCGGGCATCTGTCACCTCCCGCGCTTCTCGTCGTAGTCGGCGACCGCCGAGAGGAAGCTCGCATGGACCAGGCCGAGCGGCATGTTGCCCAGCATTTGCCCTGATCGCGCGTCGATTTCCTCAGGAAACAGGCCGAGGTCGTTCGCGTGCCTGAGACCCGCATCGATCATCCGGCCGGCGCGGCCGAGATCGCCTCGCACCGCCCAGTAATGCGCGATCCAGAAGGTTCCAGCGAGGAAGGCGCCCTCCCGGCGCTGCGCCCGCGCCTTTTCCAGGTGCCGATGATAGAGGTTGCCGCCGCGGCAGTATTTCCGCTCAAGCTCGTGGATCGTCGCATCCATGGCTGGATCGTCGGGCGTGGTGTAGCCCCAGACTGGGAACAGCGCGGCCGATATGTCCACCGCGTCGGTGCCGGCCACGGCGGCGTAGCCGCCCGCGCGGGTGCGGCAGGATTGCGCGACATAGGCGCGGATCGCGCTCGCGGCGGCGCGGTACGCGTTGGCGCGCGCGGGCTCTTGGGCGAACTTGGCGATGCCCTCCAGCGCGCAGGCGGCGAACGCCTTGCTCGCGGTGAACTGCTGGGTGGGCTGCTCCTCCCATATGCCGCAATCGCGCCGCGCCCAGTTCGCGGCCAGGAAGTCGGCGGTCGCGGCCACCGTTTCCCAATGCTCCCCTGGCGCGACCCGCTCGTAGGTCTCCCGCACGCCAAGCAGGAAATTGGCGACGGAGCCGAGTTGGAGCTGCTTGGCTGCCCGGTTGCCCACGAAGCTCGGCCGGCTGTGCCGGTACCCGGCCAGGTTGAGCTTGGATTGCATCGGCACGCGCTCGCCGCCGATCGCGGAGACCGGGTCCAGAAGCTTGCGGTACCCGGTGCCGCGCAGCCCGGCGACGAAGCCGAGATGGCGGCGGGCCGCCAGGCCGTCCGGCTCGAACCGGGTCAGGGCGCGCACGATCATGCCGCTGTCGCGCAACCAGGTGTAGCGGTAGTCGTAGTTCCGCTTGCCGCCGATCACCTCCGGCAGCGAGGTCGTCACCGAGGCGGCGATCCCGCCGGTCTCCTCGTAGACGAGCAGGCGCAAGACGCGCAGCGAGGCGTGGACATGCTCCTGGTACGGCCCGTCATAGGCGCACCGATCGGCGAGTTCGCCCCAGCCGTCCCGCGTGATCGCGAGCCAGCGCCGCAGCGCGGCCTCGTCCACCATCGCCGTCGCGGCGGCGGCGTCCGACAGCACCGCCCACGCCCTCTCGCCTTGCGCCACCTTGGTCTCGATGCTGGCTCCGAGGATGCGGACCGGGTGGGAGGCGTGGAGGTGGAACCGCTCGTCGATCACCACCCGGCTCGGGGTCGTTTGGCGCAGGCGGGGGACACGCTGGCCATAATCGGGGCGCGGCGTGAGGACGACGCGCAGCGCGGCGGGGGCGGCGGTGAAGCTCCGGCAGAGCATCCCGCGCGGCACGCCCTGGCGCGGCAGGGTCATCCAGTCGGTGATGCTGAACCGCCCGTTCGGGTGGTGCAGGGTCGTCTCCAAGACCCCGCTCTCGTCGAGGTACCGCCGCCGCGCCGGCCTGGCGCCGGGCAGATCGACGCGCCACGCGCCGCCCACCGCCGGATCGAGCAGGCCGCCGAGCAGGCTCGGCGCGTCGAAGCGTCCGGGGCAGTACCAGACGATCTCGCCCGCGCGCGTCACCACCGCCGCCGTGTGGCGGTCGCCGATGATCCCGAGATCGGCGATGCGCGGATAGGACGACCCGAGCCGGGCGAAGGGCGCGGCGCGGAGGAGATCGCTCAGCAACTTGGCGGCGGCGCGTTGAAGGTCCATGACCATCCCTCCCCGAACTCTGGCACCCCAACGCACTGATCTGACGATAGAACGAGAGAATGCCGGACCAAGTTCACGTCATCGGCGCGTCCGGGCGATCGGGCGCGGCGCTCTGCCGGGCCTTGCGCGGGATGGGGCGCCCGGTGGTTCCAATCATCCGCGATCCCGCACGCTGGGCGGCGTGCGGGATCATTGGGCTGGTCCCGCGCCGGGCGGACCTGAATG
>DATFDN010000120.1:0-8256 GCA_035252035.1 Acetobacteraceae bacterium
TCGCCCTCCGCCCCGGTCTCCGCCCTGGCCGCGCCGGCGGGCTCGTCCTCCGCCTCGCTTGCAGGGGCCTCGGCCTCGGTCTCCTCGGCCTCCCCGGTCTCCTCTGGGAGCTCCTCGTCCTCCTCCATGTCCGCCTGCGGCCCGGCCTCGGCGGCCGGTCCGGCGTCGGGGCGCACGACGGTGGGCATGTCGGCGGCGATCTGGGCGCGCACGCGCTCGATCCGGAACTGCGGCGCCATCATCGCGTCATCGCCCAGGAAGGTGACGTGCATGGCGTAACGCTGCTCGATCTCGGCCAGGCGCTCGCGTTTGTGGTTGAGGACGTACATGGCCACCGGCAGGGCGACATGGACCACCACCTCGGCGGCGCGGCGCTTGGCGGCCTCTTCCTCGATGCCGCGCAGCACGTGAATCGCCGCGCTTTCGGTGCTGCGCACGTGGCCGGTGCCGGCGCAATGCGGGCAGAGCACGAGGCTGGTTTCCGCCAGGCTGGAGCGCAGCCGCTGGCGGCTCATCTCCAGCAGGCCGAAATGGCTGATCTGGCCCACCTGGATGCGCGCCCGGTCCGCCTTCAGCGCGTCCTTCAGACGGCGCTCGACCTGGGCGTTGTGCTTCCTCTGCTCCATGTCGATGAAGTCGATAACGATGAGCCCGGCGAGGTCGCGCAGGCGAAGCTGGCGCGCGATCTCCTCCGCCGCCTCCAGGTTGGTGCGCAGCGCCGTCTCCTCGATGCTGCGCTCGCGGGTGGAGCGGCCGGAGTTCACATCAATCGCGACCAGCGCCTCGGTCTGGTTGATGACCAGATAGCCGCCCGAGCGGAGCTGCACGATCGGCGTGAGCATCGCATCGAGCTGGGCGTCCACCCCGAAGCGCGCGAACAGCGGCTGCGGCTCCTGCCAGAGCTGCACCTTCTTGGCGTGGCTCGGCATCAGCATCCGCATGAAGTCGCGCGCCGCGCGCCATCCCTCCTCGCCATCGACGATCAGCTCGTCCACGTCGCGGGAATAGATGTCGCGGATCGAGCGCTTGATGAGGTTCGCCTCCTCGTAGATCAGGGCGGGAGCGATGGAGCGGAGCGTGTGCTCGCGGATGTCGTCCCACAGCCGCAGCAAGTACTCGCAATCGCGCTTGATCTCCGGCTTGGGTCGGTTGGCGCCCGCCGTGCGCACGATCAGCCCCATGCCGGGCGGCAGGTCGAGCTCCGCCATCACCTCCTTCAACCGGCGCCGGTCGGCGGGCGAGGTGATCTTGCGCGAGATGCCGCCGCCGCGCGGGGAGTTCGGCATCAGCACGCAATACCGCCCAGCCAGCGAGAGATAGGTGGTCAGCGCCGCGCCCTTGGTGCCGCGCTCCTCCTTGACGACCTGGACCAGCAGGATCTGGCGCCGCTTGATGACCTCCTGGATCTTGTAGTTGCGGCTGAAGCGGGGGGGCATCCGGCGCTCCCGCGAGTCCTCCGCCCCGTCATTGTCGCCCCCCACGGTCTCGGGCGGCGGCAACTCCGCTGGCGCGTCGGCCAGCATGTCCTCGCCCGCGACCTCGTCCGGGATCACCGTGTCGAGGGAGGAGGCGAAGCCGGTTGGCTCCGCGTGGCCGGGCTGCTCGATTTCGGACGGCTCGGCCGGCTGCTCCGAATCGGGCTCTGCCGCGGGCATCGCGTCGGCATCGCCGGGCTCTCGCAGTACCTCGGCGACGATCGCGGCGGGCTGGGCGGCGAAAGCCGGCGCATCCTCGGGCACGCCGATCTCGTCGATGTCCGCCGCCTCGGCGCGGCCCGCCGGGGCGAGGTCGGGCAGGGGGGCGGAGCGCGGCGGCGGGGGATCGTCCGCTGGTTCTGGCGCGGTGTGGGCCGGATCGCTGTCGGGTAGCCCATTCTCGGAGGGCGGCGGCGTGACCAGGAAGGGGGGCGTCGCGATCGGGGGCGCCTCAACGGGTCCGATCGCGCCGGCGTCCTCGCCGGCGGCGCGATCCTCCTCCTCCTGCTCGTGCCGCGCCTCCTCCGCCTGCATCTCCAGCAGGCGCTGCCGGTCCGCGACCGGGATTTGGTAGTAGTCCGGGTGGATCTCGCCGAAGGCGAGGAAGCCGTGGCGATTGCCGCCGTACTCGACGAAGGCGGCCTGGAGGCTCGGTTCGACGCGGATCACCTTGGCAAGATAGATATTGCCCTTGAGCTGGCGGCGGGTCGATGTCTCGACATCGAAATTTTCTAGGCGATTACCGTCCAGGACCACGACGCGGGTTTCTTCCGCGTGCGTGGCGTCGATCAACATACGCTTGGTCATGGATGAAGGGACTCCGGTGCGCCGCTCGGCCGCGCGACGCGACCCGGATGGGTGCGCGCGCTGGCGGGCGGCTGGATGGGCGTGTCTGGGAGGGAAGACCCGTCGTGTTGGGAAAGGCGTACGCGGCGGTCATCCGTCCTCGGCATCGGTGCGACGCGGCCATGGGGCCAGCGCCATAGCGTTTATCTGCCGGCCGGCGATTAGGCGGGCGGCCCCGGCCCGCCAGGAGCGGCGCGGCACGGACGGCGATACGGGCAGACGGCGGCCTGCGGCCTGGACCAGCTTCCGCGGCTGAACGCCGCACCGATCGACAGATCGCGCCATCGCCCAGCGTAGCGCCGGACCGTGACAAGATGGCGCATATCGGCGCGCGCCGCAAGTTCGGACCGGGGACGGGTTGAAGCCTGAGCCGCCATCAACGCGGAAGATGCAACGGCGGAACCCATATGATAAGATCGCGCCATGACCGATTGGCCAATCACGCGCCGTATGCTGCTCAACCGCGCTGGCTCGGGCCTCGCCGTCATCGGCACCTTCCTGCTGCCCCCGCGCTTCGCCGAAGCCACCCGCGTGAGCGCGCGCACCCCGCTCGCGCCGCGCGACGCCCGCCTGCCCGCGCCGCTGGTCATGCTCGACCCAGGGCATGGCGGCAAGGATCCGGGCGCGATCGGCGTCTCCGGCACTTATGAGAAGCACGTCTCCCTCGCCACGGCCTTCGAGCTGCGCCGCTTGCTGGAGGCGGGCGGGCGGTACCGGGTGGCGATGACGCGGACCACGGACCAGTTCGTGCCCCTGGAGGGACGGGTCGCTCGCGCGCAGGAGCACGGCGCCGCCCTGTTCGTCTCCATGCACGCCGATGCGTTGAGCGACCACGGCGTGCGCGGCGCCAGCGTCTACACCCTGTCGCCGAATGCCTCGGACGCGCAGACGGCGCAGCTCGCGCAGCGGGAGAACAGCGCGGACCGCTTCGCCGGACCGAACTTCGGGGTCCGTCCGGAGATCGCCCGCATCCTGGCGAGCCTGGTGCAGCGGGAGACCCGCGTCGGCTCGGCGCGGCTCGCGCGCAGCCTGGTGGGCAGCCTGGACCGCTCCCTGCCGATGCTGCCGAACCCGGAGCGGCACGCCGGCTTCGTCGTCCTCAAGGCCGCCGATATCCCGAGCGTGCTGGTCGAGATGGGGTTCATGTCCAACCCGCTCGACGAGGCGCAACTGCGCCGCCCGGGCCACCGCGCGGCGGTGGCGGGGGCGATGCGCGACGCGGTGGACGCCTATTTCGCGGCGGCGTCGCGCACGGCCCGCCATGGGGGCGGGAAGGTCGGGTGACACATCATCGCTCCCTCTCCGCCCCCAAGGGGCGGAGAGGGAGGATGGTCAGGAGGTTCCCCCAACGCAGGTGTTGACGTTCTGCGGCGTGCAGACATCAAGGCCGGTATAGGTCGGATCTTGCAGCTTCTGGCCGTGGATCGCATCGAGCAGCATGTACATCGACTTGTAGCCCATCTCGAATGGCCGCTGCCCGACCTGGCCGAGCGAGAGCCCGTCCTTCAGCAACTGGATCTGCACCGGCAGCGTGTCGGCCACGACCAGCGCGAGCTGGTGGCTCTGGATCTTGTCCTTGTACTTCTGCGCGACGCGCCGGTAAGCCTCCGGCACGAATTGCGGGAAGCCGCCGGTCGGCACGAAGGCGTCGAGGTTGGGGTATTTGCCGAGAACGTCCTCCATCTGCTGCACCGCGAGCACGAAATCGTCGTTCGTGTAGAGCGGGCAGCCCTCGACCTCCTTCCACCCGTTCTGGCCGGTGAGCCTCACGCCGGGCGGCTTGTCGCTCTTCTTGCCCGAGAGCGTGTCGCGGATGCCCTGCATCCGTTCGTTGTGGTTGGCCGCCGCCGCACCGCCGGACTGGATGCAGATTGTCCCGCCCTGCGGCTTGATGTTCTGCACCAGCTTGGCGAGGTTCACGCCGATGTCGTAGTTGTTCGTGCCGACATAGGCGAGCCGCAGGTTCTTGTCCTTCGGCAGTAGGTCGCTGTCGAAGGTCAGGACCGGGATTTTCTCCTGCTTCGCCCGCCGGAGCGCCGTCGCGATCGCCGCCGCATTCGACGGCGAGACCGACAGGCCGCCGACACGCTTGGCGATGAGGTCATTCACGATCTGCAACTGCTCCTCGCCCCCGCCGTGCTCGGGCGGGCCGATGTACTGGCAGCTCACCTTGTCCGGACCCTTGGCGCTGATCTCCTTGGCGGCCTTCATGCAGCCGTCGCGGGCCTGGTCGAAGAACGGGTTGTTCAGGTTCTTCGGCACCAGCGCGAACGTGTAGTCCTTGGCCCCGGCGGGGCGGTCCCCGCCGAAGGCCGCCAGCGCCGCCGCCATAGCGGCACCCAGCAACAAGTTCCTCATCGCCTCTCTCCCTTCTCGCTCAGGCAAAGTGTGGTTCACCCGGCGCGGCGGCGGCCGCGCAAGTACTGGAGCAGCACCGCCGCGACGATGAACACGCCGACGAAGGTGCCCTGCCAGTTGGCATCGACGCCGGCCATCAGCAGGCCGTTGCGGATCACCTCGATCAGCGCCGAGCCAATCACCGCGCCCAGGGCGCTGCCCTCGCCGCCGACCAGGTTGGCGCCGCCGATCACCGTGGCGGCGATCACGCGCAGCTCCCAGCCGATGCCCATGTTGTTCAGCGCCGAGCCTTGCCAGCCGGTCAGCATGATGGCGGCGATGGCGGCGGTGAGGGCGGAGACGACATAGGCGCCGCACTTGATCCGGTTGACCGGCACGCCGGTCAGCCGCGCCGCGTTCTCGTTGCCGCCGATCGCGTGCAGGTAGCGGCCCCAAGGGGTGAAGTTGAAGAGGAAACTGAACAGCAGGAGGAGCGCGATCAGCGCCCAGACCGGGTTCGCGAGCCCGACGGCTTGACCGCCGCCGATCGCGTTGAAGGTGTCGCCGTACGGGCCGAACTCGTAGATCATCTTGTTCTGCGAGAACACGATGGCGAGCGAGCGGGCGACTGACAGCATTCCCAGCGTGACGACGAAGGACGGCAGCCCGGCATAGGCGACGAGCCCGCCATTGATCCCGCCGGCGATGAGGCCGGCCCCCAGCCCGGCGACGATGGCAAGCAGCCAGTGATAGCCGGCCTGGAGGACAAGGCCGCTGACCACGCCGACCACGCCCATGATCGAGCCCACCGAGAGATCGATGCCGCCGGTCAGGATCACGGCGGTCATGCCGAGCGCCATGATGCCGATGAAGGCGAAGTTGCGGGTGATGTTGTAGACGTTGTCGGCCGAGGCGAAGGCTTCCGGTTGCAGCCAGCTCATCACCAGGCAAAGGATGAGCAGCGCCACCGCCACCCAGAAGGGCTGGCTCTGGAAGACGCTTTGCAGGACGGTGCGTTCGCGCAGGCCGGTCACTTCCTCGATGGCGACGCCGGTGTGCTGGGCTGGGCGCGTGGAGGACATGCGGGACTCCGAGTGGTTCATGCGGCGCGGATGGCGCCGGTGATAAGCCCAGTGACCTCCTCGGGCGAGGTTTCGGCGATCACCTTGTCGGCCACCTTGGTGCCGCGGCGCATCACCACCACCCGGTCGCACACCGCGAACACGTCGGGCATACGGTGGCTGATCAGGATGATGGCGACACCCTGGTGCTTCAGGCGCCGGATCAATTCCAGCACCTCGGCGACCTGGCGCACGCTGATCGCCGCCGTGGGCTCGTCCATCAGCACGAGCTTGGCATCCGATAGGCGCGTCCGGGCGATCGCCACGGCCTGGCGCTGGCCCCCCGACATCTGCCGGACCAGATCGCGCGGCCGGGTCTCGGACTTGAGTTCGGCGAACAGCTCGGCGGCCCGCGCGTACATGCTCGGGTAGTCGATAATCCGGATCGGCCCGATCCAACGCTTGCGCTCGCGGCCCAGGAAGACGTTCTCGGCGGCGGTGAAGTTGTCGCAGAGCGCCAAGTCCTGGTAGACGACCTCGATGCCCGCCGCCCGCGCGTCCACGGGCTTGTGGAAGTGGACCGGCTCGCCGTTGATCCGGATCTCGCCCTCGCTCGGCGGGAAATTGCCGGCGATGATCTTTACCAGGGTCGATTTGCCGGCGCCGTTGTCGCCCATCAGGCCGATGGCCTCGCCGTGCCGCACGTCGAAGCTCACCCCCCGCAGCGCCTCGATCGCGCCGAAATGCTTGGCGACGCCTCGCAGTTCGAGCAGCGACATCAAGCCCCCCGCCCGGTCAAGAACTCCGTCCTGGTGCGGCGCGCGCTCGCCATGCGGACCCCCTCCCCGGCGCGGCGGATGCGTGGCCGCGCGCCGTTTTGCGGATGGGTATTGCATCTTGGCGGAGTTTCCAACTGCCGTCATAGGGGCGGCTGGTTCAGCTCCATGGCCATGGCGCTCGCGCGGGTCTATGAGCCCGCTGAACCATAACGCGACGGAGCACCGATGCCGAACCCGTGGATGAAGAAGAACCCCGCGCTGAGCCTGTTCCTGAGCGGGGCCAATGCGTGGGCCGGGGCGGCGCGCGGGGTATGGATGCGGGAGGCCCGGCGCCAGCGGGCGCGCGCGACGAAGGCGGGGCTCAAGGGCGTGGCGGCGTGCTGGGCGTCCGCCCTGAGCCCGCCCGCGTCCGCCCAGAAGAAGGGCAAGCGGAAGCGTTAGGCGTTTCCGGTCGGGCTGGGAACCGCGCCGATCCGTCCCCCGCCATCTTCCCGCGAGGGGAGGGGACGTCGTCCCGCGAACCCCGGTACCACATTTACCTGATCTCGATACCGCAACGATAGGCTGGCGCTAGCCTTGACCCGAAATAAGCGCCATATCCAGCCGCCATGACCGGACCACGCCAGGCTGACGATTCGTTGACGCCGCCCCTGCCGCAGGACAAGCCCCGCCGGTCGGGCGGGGCGCGCGCGCCGGGGCGGGCGCCCCGGACGGCGCGGCCGAAGCGCCCGGCCCGGAGTTGGCTCGCGCTTCTCGGCCGTGGACTGCTGGGCGTTGGCGGGCTGCTCGTCGCGGGCGGCGGGATCGCGGGCTATGTCGCCTGGTCCCGTGTCTCGGCCGACCTGCCGAGCGTCGAGGGCCTGCGCGGCTACGCGCCGCCGGTGATGAGCCGGGTCTATGCCGGGGACGGGCGCCTGCTCACTGAACTGGCGAGCGAGCGCCGCATCTTCGTTCCCTATGCCGCCATCCCCGAGCGGGTGCGCCAGGCCTTCGTCTCCGCCGAGGACAAGGATTACTGGATCCACGGCGGGATCGACCCAGTGGCGATCCTGCGCGCCGGGATGACCGATCTCACGCGGATGGGCGAGGGGCGGCGGCCGCTGGGCGCCTCGACGATCACCCAGCAGGTGGCGAAGAACATGCTGCTGGACAACCGGATGACGCTGAAGCGCAAGGCCGAGGAGGCGATCCTGGCGATCCGGATGGAGCAGACGCTCTCCAAGCAGCGCATCCTGGAGATCTACCTCAACGAGATTTACCTGGGGCAGGGCGCCTATGGGGTGCAGGCGGCGGCGCAGGCCTATTTCAACCGCCCGCTCGACCAGCTCAGCCTGGCGCAGGCCGCGATGCTCGCGGCGCTGCCGAAGGCGCCGCAGAACTACAATCCCTTCCGCCGTCCCGAGCAGGCCCGGATCCGGCGCGATTGGGTGCTGGACCGGATGGCCGAGGACCATGTCATCACGCGCGCCGAGGCCGACGCGGCCCAGGCCGAGAAGCTGGTCCCGGCCGAGTTCCACGGCCCTCCCGGCATAGCGGGCGCCGATTGGTTCGCCGAGGCAGTGCGCCAGGAACTGTTCCAGCAATTCGGCGCCCAGGCCGTGAACGAGGGCGGGCTGACCGTGCGCACCAGCCTGCATCCGACCTTGCAGCTTGCCGCGGAGACGGCGCTGCGCGACGGGCTGATGGCCTACGACCGCCGCATGGGCGGCTGGCGGGGGGCGGTCGCGCAAGTCCCGGCCGGGCCAGGGCTGGAGCGGG
>DATFDN010000121.1:0-7683 GCA_035252035.1 Acetobacteraceae bacterium
TTTGGCGCGAATCCAGCGCCTGTGCTGCCTCGGCGTCGGCGGCGAAATGCTGATGCCGGAGCTGATCCGGGAAGTGACTGGATTGATCCCCTCACGGGTGGGGTCGTTTTGGTGGCTCGGTCCCAATTTCGAAATCACGAATATTTGCAGCACATTCCCGCAGTGGTTCAAGGAACTCTGGCGCAGGGAATACCAAGGGACGAACCGCGAACTTGAGGTGTTCCGGCCGTTCAGCGAGCAGATGACCTGCCCTTCGCCGAGCAACGTCCAGACGCTTGGGGAGATGTTGCGCGTCGATCACCGTGCCTACTAGCGGAGCGACTGGTACAACCTCCTTCTACGGCCGGCGGAGGTCTGCGACTACCTGCGGCTGCGCGTGCAGGAGGCGGGGCGCGTCCAGGGGGTGCTGTTTGTCTACCGGAACGCGGGAGAGGCGCGGTTCACCCCCGGCGAGACCAAGACGCTGGAGGCGATGGCCCGTTTCGTCGCGCACGGCCTGAGGCGCGCGACGCTGGCAAAGGACGGCTTCGCCGAGGGCGAAGACCGCGCCCTCTTCGTGGCGGACCCGACGGGGGTCGTGCGGCACGCCGACGGGCCGGCGCAGAACCTGCTGATGATGGCGCTGAACCCACGCCTCTCGCCCCTGACCGGCTGGCGCGGCCTAGACAAAGCGATACCCGAGGTGGCGGAACTGTCCCGCAGGCTGTCGGCCACCGCGAGCGGCCAGGTCGGGCACCCGCCGCCGGTCCTGCGGCTGCCATCCCCGTGGGGTGAGTTCGTTCTGCGCGCCTACTGGCTCGGGCCGACCGACGGCGCCGAACAGACCCGCCATGTTGCGATCACCATCGAGCGCCGGGTGCCGCGCGCCGTGGCACTGCTCCGACGGATCGAGAACCTGCCGCTCACCTCGCGCGAGAAGCAGCTTTGCCTGCTGCTGGCGCGCAACCAGTCAGGCCCGGACCTGGCGGACGCAATGGGGCTGGCCCCTAGCACGGTCATCACGCACCAGCGTAGAGTCTACGGCAAACTCGGCGTGCATAACCGCGCCGGGCTGCTCGCGGCACTGCAATCGGGGTGAGAGGTCGCATCCGCGGGCTACTAGAGATTGGCCTTGGTCTGCGCGAAGGCGGGTGCCGCGGCGAGCAGCATCAGGGCCGCGAGGCGCGGGACGGACGTAGCTCTCTCCCCGGTTGGACGGGGCGATAGTGGTGCGTGGGCGCATCGACGCGAAGCCGTAGCCGGATCGATGCCCTTGCCCCCCGCACGGAAGATGCCATCTGTTGCACGCGACAAGACTGCGGAGGCGTGACATGGCGATCACGTTGAACCACACGATCGTGCCGGCGCACAACAAGAAAGCTGCCGCGACGTTTTTCGCGCGCCTCTTCGGCCTTGAAGTCGAAGACAGCGGCCATTTCGCCGCTGTGCGGGTCAACGACACGCTGACGCTGGACTTCGACGACCGGGATCAATTCGAGCCGCATCACTACGCTTTTCATGTGAGCGACGCGGAGTTCGATGCGATCTTCGGGCGGGTGAAGGCGGCGAATCTTGCGTACAGCGCCGATCCGTTTCGGCGGGAGATGGGCAAGATCAATCATTGGAATGGCGGGCGCGGCGTGTACTTCGCCGATCCGGACGGGCATCTGTGGGAGTTGCTGACGCGGGGATAAGAAGGCGCTTGAGGACGCGGACAGGACTTGTAGGCCATTGGCCGCAGCCAAACGGAAGAATTTCCCCTTGGGGGAGGGGTAGGGGAGACATCGGCAATTCCTCGTCAGGGAAGAAAAGAAGTAACCACCGTCGCGAGCAAAGGCAGCAACGGTGGGGCCGGCTCCCCCCACCTCACCCCGCCCTCTCCGCCTCGGACGCGCAACTGGTGTTGGCGCGGTAGCGTGGGTTCGCGGCTCGTCACCACCCCGGCAGGATTGCCCGCTCCGGCATCAGGCGCCGGCACGCTTGGCCCGTGCTGTCCGGAGGCTCTGGCCGTTCCTCGGGCGGACGCCGGGCCTGTCCACCAGGAGAACCGCCCACAGCAGGCGGAGGTAGCCGCAAAACAGCCATTCGAGAGCGCGCATGACCCCTCCCGTTTACCACGATGGCAGGGGGCAACGCACTCCGATTGTTGCTGCGGCGCTCCGCCACTCACGCCGCTTCGGTCGGCCTCACTCTTGCATCAAGCGAGGCTGGCCTGCGCGGCGGCGGCCAAGAGGGCGTGGCCATGCGCCGTCGGGTGTATGCTATCGAAGAACAAGTAGCCGCTGGCCGCCGCTCCGGTCGCCTGTAGGGTGCCGCTCGACGGGTCGGTGTAGTTGCCGGTCCAGAGCGGGTCGGTCACGTTGGTCAGGCCGTACGCGCCTGGATTGGCAATCGCGGCATCCAGCAGGGGGAACGTGTCGATCACATGCAGATTGACGGCGCCGAACAATGGCCGCAGCGCCCCATTCAATTGCTGATCGTAGAGCGCCGCGAGGTAGGAGGCGACCTGGACCGCGCCGGTCCCCAAGCTCGTCGCGCGCGGCGTCTTGCCGAGATCGGGCACGTTCAGGACAGCGAGGTTGCGCGCGCCATCCCCAATGAGGCTGAGGATGAACTTCGTCTCGTTCTCGGCCGCATCGGCGATATTGACCAGGGCCGTGGCGGTGTCCGTCGGGAAGGCGGAGATCGAATCCAGCACGTCGTTGTTGCCGATCGAGAGCGTATAGAGCGCGTCCGCCTGCGGCTTCGGATTGGCGAGGTTGAACTGCGAGAGCTGGGACGGCAGATCGATCGGCGCCTCCGCATGGAGCGGCGTCGCTCCGGTCTCGGCGCTGCCGTAGGCGAAATCCGACCCGCCGCGCAGGCTCGCCGTCACGGCCGGCAAACGCAGCGAGTCCGCGAGATCCTGGACCCAGACCGGCCCATCGGTGAAGCGCCCGTCCGAGTACGGCGGGGAGACGGGAATCTTGCCCAGGCTCAGCACATAGTCGTTGCCCGCGCCGGAGAGGCTGTCGCCGAACGCGTAGAGAACGCTGAACGGCGTGCCGGCGGCGGGCGACGAGGCGCCTTGCAGCCCCAGCAGCCGCAACAGCCCATCGAAGCTGTTGCTAATGAAACTCGGCGCCGCGCTCAAGCCGAGCGATGCCGCGTTGATGAGGCTCATGGCGCGGCTCCTTACGGCTGGGACGCCTCGCCGATCGGGCGCCACGCCCGCCCGTCCCGGCGCAGCAACTCGTCAGCCTCCGCCGGGCCATCGCTACCCGAGGCGTAGTTTGGGAATGCCACATGCCCGTCCCGCCACGCGTCCAGGACCGGCTGGACCACCCGCCACGTCTCCTCGACCATGTCCGCGCGGTTGAACAAGGTCTGATCGCCGATCATGCAATCATAGATCAGCGTTTCGTAGCCGACGTTGGGTTCCGGATCGAACCAGTCGGCGTAGCGGAACTGCATCTGCACCGCCGCGAGATCGACCACCGCGCCGGGCCGCTTCACCTCGAACTGGAGCGCGATGCCTTCCTCGGGCTGGATGTGGATGATGAGCCAATTGGGCGGCAGCGCGTTGACGTCGGTATCCTCGAATGGGGCATAGGGCGCGGGTTTGAAGCGGATCGCAATCTCGGTGTAACGTTCCGACAGGTGCTTGCCGGTGCGCAGGTAGAATGGCACCCCCGCCCAGCGCCAATTGTCGATGGACAGGCGCATCGCGACATAGGTCTCGACCTTGGAGTCCTCGGCCACATTGGGCTCCTCCCGGTAGCCGGCCACCTCCCGGCCCAGCACCGTCCCGGCGCCGTACTGGCCGCGCACCGCGTCCGCGGGCTGGACGCTGCGCAGGGCGGCGAACACGTCCTCCTTGCGGCTGCGGATGGATTTGGCGTCGAACCCGGCGGGCGGCTCCATCGCCACCATCGCCAGCAGTTGGAAGACGTGGTTCGGCACCATGTCGCGCAGGGCGCCGGTCTGCTCGTAGAACCGGCCACGCCCTTCGACGCCGACCGTCTCGGTCACGCTGATCTGCACATGGTCGATCCGGTCCCGGTTCCACAGCGGCTCGAACAGCCCGTTGGCGAAGCGCAGCGCCATGATGTTCTGGACCGTTTCCTTGCCGAGGAAATGGTCGATGCGATAGATCTGGTCCTCGCGCAGCACGGCGAGCAATCTTCGGTTGAGGGCGCGCGCGGACTCCAGGTCGTGGCCGAACGGCTTCTCGACCACCACCCGCCGCCAGGGCTTCTCCGTGTCGCGGTCATGCTCGTCCTTCGCCAGTCCCGCGGCGCCGAGGTGGTCGATCACCGGGCCGAAGAAACGGTCCGCCACGGCGAGGTAGAACAACACGTTGCCGCCGGTCCCCTGTTGGGCCGCCACCTCCTCCAGATGCGCGCCAAGGCGCTGGTAGAGCGCGCCGTCGGTGATGTCGCCCTGCACGTAGGACATGCGCGCGGCGATCCGGTCCCAGGCGTCCTTCTCCAGCCGGTCGATCCGGCTCTCGCTGTTCGGGTTGCCGACGAAGCTTTGCAGCATGTCGAGCAGGCTTTCGCGCCAACTCTCGGCCGTCTTCTCGGCGAGATCGACCCCGACGATGGCGAACTGCCCCGGGATCAGCCCAGTGCGCGAGAGGTTGTAGAGCGCCGGAACCAGCAGGCGCTTGGTGAGGTCGCCGGCGGCGCCGAAAATGACCATCGCGCACGGGCCGGGCGGCCGGGCGTGGCGGCGCGGCGGCGCGTGGACGACATGAGTCGCTCGGTGCATTTGATCGGGCATTGTATCGTTGCAGGTCGGCGCGGCGATCTCTCAGGGCCAGCGATTGCACGTAAAGTTGAACTCTCGGATGTCAAGACGTTGATTCGTGTTGCCGGGATGCATAGCCTGTTCTCCGATGTCAGAGCATTCGAGCGATCTTTTTGCCCCGGCCGGGGGTTGGCGGGTCCGCATTCGCGATCTTTCCGCCCCAGCGCAGGACAACGTCGTGGAGGAGGTGGGCGGCTTCGCCACCTTGATGCAGGCGAACGCCTTCGCCCGCCGTTACGTGCGCGATTCGGTCGAGCGGTGCCGCGCGCCCGGGTCGTCCCCGAAGCAGGTGCTGGAAGCCTGGTTCGCCTATGGCGAGGACGCGGAGGTGGTGGACGCGGGCGAGGCCGGCTGGCGCAGCGGCAACGAGCTGGGCGACTTCGCCGACCAGCTTGCCGGCGCGGAGGAGCGCGATTGGCGCGCTCTCGACCCCCGCCGGATCGGCGACGACAACGAGGAGGAAGCGGAATGAGCGATGTCCTGACTCGCTTCGCGCCAAGCCCCACGGGGTACCTGCACGCGGGCAACGCCCGGCTGGCGTTGATGAATTTCCTGTTCGCCCGCCATCATGGCGGGCGCTTTCTGTTGCGCATCGACGACACCGACACCGAACGCTCCCGCCCCGCCTATGAGGAGGCGATCCGGCAGGATCTGCACTGGCTGGGCATCACCTGGGACGACAGCCTGCGCCAGTCGGAGCGGCTCGACCGCTACGCGAAAGCGGCCGAGCGTCTGAAGGCTTCGGGCCGGCTTTACCCGTGCTTCGAGAGCAAGGAGGAGCTGGACGCCAAGCGGGAGCGGCGGCTGCGGCGTGGCCTGCCGCCGGTCTATGACCGGGCCATGCTGAGCCTCACCCCGGCGCAGCGCGAGGCCGCCGAGGCGGGCGGCAAGCGTCCGTACTGGCGGTTCCGCCTGAGCGACGGCGGCATCGGCTGGGACGATCTCGTGATGGGGCCTCAGCGCGTGGACCTGACCACGGTCTCCGACCCGGTGCTGGTCCGCGCCGACGGCACGCCGCTCTATACGCTGACCTCGGTGGTGGACGACATCGAGACCAAGGTCACGCATGTCATTCGCGGCGCCGACCACCTCACCAACACCGCGGTTCAGAGCGATATCTTCGCGGCCCTTGGCGCACCTCCGTCCGCCATCCACTTCGCGCACCTGCCATTGCTGATGGACGACAGGGGCGAGAAATTGTCGAAGCGGCTCGACTCGGTCTCGCTGCGCAAGCTGCGCGGCAACGGCATCGAGCCACAGGCGCTCGCCGCCTATCTGGCGCGGGTCGGCACCGCCGAGGATCTCGCGCCCGTCCGCATGGCGGAGCTGATCGCGGAATTCGACTTCGCCCGCGTCTCCCGCGCCCCGGCCCGCTTCGATCCCGCCCAGCTCTTGGCCTTGAATCGCCGCATCCTGCGCGACCTTCCCTTTGATCAGGTCGCGACCCGGCTGCCGCAGGGCGCGACCGAGGCGTTCTGGGTCGCGGTGCGCGGCAACATCGATATGCTCGCCGAGGCGCGGGGCTGGTGGGACGCCGTGGCCGGCGAGATCGTGCCCCCCGTGGTCGAGACGGAGGAGGACCGCACGTTGCTGCGCGCGGCGCTGGACGCGCTGCCACCGGAACCATGGGACACGGATGTCTGGCCGCACTGGACCGAGACGCTTAAGCAGGCGACCGGCCGAAAGGGCCGCGACCTCTTCCTGCCGCTGCGCATCGCGCTCACCGGAGACGATCATGGGCCAGAGATGAGGGCCTTGCTGCCGCTGATGGGCCGGGCGCGCGCCGTGCGGCGGTTGCAGTTGGCGGCGGCTTGAAGCGCATAAACCGCTTATTTGTCGCCTCGGCCCCCGGCTCTTTCCCGTAAGGCTATGCCAATCGCACATCGCCGGGGTGATCTCGTGCCTGGCTCCCGTACACCTCTCCCGCGAGCGGGAGAGGTGAAGCGCAACCCTTGACTTGACCCATTCCAGTAACGCCGCCACGATCGCTTTCAAGTGCCATGCGGCATAGCCGCAGCACGCGAAGGGGGAGGAGCCAATGAATCGGTTGATGCTGGCCGCGATGGCGGCCGGGAGCCTCGTATTTCTCGGGCCTGGGACGCTCCGCGCGGCGGGGGAACCCGACTCGAACCCACGGCAAACTGGCGGCGCCGCTCCGGGGCACAAGTTCGGCACAGAGGCCGATGTTACCGCGAAGAAGCAGGCTGACCAGCAGAAATATCAGAATCCCATGGCGGGATCGGCGAGTGGAGCGCGCCAGCAGTCATCCTCCTCCAAACAAAAGGAGTAGGCTCCTGGACTCTATCCCAAGATGAATCTCAAATCCGTGGAGGGAACCGCATCATGAGAGCCCTGCTGCTCGCGACCGCGCTCACGGTCCTGCCGCTGGCCGGGGGGCACGCGCAGACCGCCGACGAGCTGGCCAAGGGGGCGACCGACACCGGCAACGTCCTGAACTACGGCATGGGCTACAACTTGCAGCGGTTCAGCCCGCTCGACCAGATCAACAAGGAGACGGTGAAGCGCCTGGTGCCGGTCTGGAACTACAGCTACGACGACAACCGCAGCGAGGAGTCGCAGCCTCTCGTCTACAATGGGGTGGTCTACGTCACCACCAATTCGGCGACGATGGCGATTGATGCGAAGACCGGCAAGCAGGTCTGGAAGACCAAGGTCGAGTACCCGCCGGAGACGCCGCGCATCGTCTGCTGCGGCATCATCAACCGCGGCGCGGCGCTGTACGACGGCAAGGTGTTCCGCGCCACGCTCGATGCCCACGTGATCGCGCTCGACGCGAAGACCGGCAAGGAGCTGTGGAACGAGAAGGTGATCGACTGGAAGACCGGGTATTCCGCGACCGCGGCGCCGCTGGTCGCCGACGGGGTGGTGATCACCGGCATCTCGGGGGCCGAG
>DATFDN010000122.1:0-3017 GCA_035252035.1 Acetobacteraceae bacterium
GTAAGGCGGCGCGGCGCGGTCCGCCATCGTCCCGCGTGCTGGTGGAAGGTGGAATGCGCTCCGCTGTCCCATCCTACTTCCATAATCATATGGAATTACATCGAATGGCTTCCTTGCGAAGCCGAATTGCCGCCATCTAGAAAAAACACGCTTTGGACATCACATCATGGGGAGACCACGATGCTGAAATGGCTCGTGCCGGGGATTGCCGTGCTCTTCGCGTCATCCGTCGCGTACGCGGACGACGCGGCGCCTGGAGCGGAGGGTCCGCGCGCCTGCGCGATACCGGCGGCGACCGTCAACGCCGTTCAATCCACGTTGGCGCAAGTGGTGCAATTGCCGAATGGCGGTCTTTTTTCGCCGAACCTGATGTGGTCGGCGGTCGTCGATCGCGCGGGCCGGCTCTGTTCGGTCATCAAGACCGGGGACGCCTGGCCCGGCAGCCGCGCCATCGCGATCGCCAAGGCCTTCACGGCCAATGGTTTCAGCAACAATCAGCTCGCGCTCTCCACCGCCAACCTCTACGCGCCGACCCAGCCGGGCGGCTCCCTGTACGGGCTGAACAACTCGAACCCGTTCAACCCATTCTTCCTGCCGCAGAACCTGGGCGTCGGCTTCGTCCCAGGCGGTATCATCACCTTCGGCGGCGGGGTGGCGCTCTATTCCGGGGGCCAAGTCATCGGCGGTCTTGGCCTGAGCGGCGACACGTCCTGCGCCGATCACGCGATCGCCTACCGGATGCGGCACTTGGCCGGCCTCGACGGCATTCCGGGGGGCGCCGGGCTCAATGGCACCGACAACATCGTTTATCTCAACCCCGGCGAGCCGCCCAACACCGGCTTCAAGCACCCGCATTGCGGAGCCTCCGACATCACGCCCTGACGCTCTCCTGAGCGTCCCACGCCGCCCGTTGTATACCAACGCTCGTAACGCCCTTGGCAGTACCCAAGGCTTCCCGTAGGCTGCGCGCAACCCCGAGCGGACGCCCGCGAGGGGACGCAATCGAAGCGTGGGAGGAAGCCTTGGGCGGAGCACGACGACATTATTCCCTTATTGGCGCGCTGATCGGCGGGATCGTCCTCGCCGCGCCCGCGCTGGCGCAGACCGTCGATTTGAGCCAGCCCGTCGATACGGACCGCATCGCCAAGGGCGGTCCGAACGATTGGCTGAGCTATCACGGCTCCTACAAGGGCTGGAACTATAGCGGGCTCGATCAGATCAACGCCGACAACGTGAAGGATCTGACCGTCGCCTGGATGCACGTCCCCGGCAAATCGACGCGGGGCCTGCAATCCATGCCGCTCGCCGCCGATGGAAAGCTCTACTACTCCGGCTCCTATAGCCGGGTGTTCGCGCTCGACGGCGCCACCGGGCAGGTGATCTGGTCCTATTTCCCTGCGCTCGATGACGAGCTGATCGCCCGCCAAACCCATTCGCCCTACAACCGGGGCGTCGCGCTGGGCCAGGGCAAGGTGTTCGTCGGCACCGTGGACGGACGGCTCATCGCGCTCGACATGAAGACCGGCAAGCCGGTCTGGGACACCAAGTTGCAGAACTCGGAGAAGCTCACCGTCGGCTTCACCGGCGCGCCGCTCTACGCCAACGGCGTGGTGGTGATCGGCAGCCAGGGCGGCGAGTGGCCGGGGCGCGGCCCGATCTACGGCGTTGATGCCGAGACCGGCAAGGTCAAGTGGACATTCCTCACCGTCGCCCCCACGCCAGAGGCGCAGGCGACCTGGGGCAACGATTCCTGGCGCACCGGCGGCGGCGGCGGCTGGATGGTGGGCACCTACGACCCGGACACCAAGACGGTCTACTGGGGCACCGCCAACCCGGCCCCGCTCTATGACTGGAGCGGCTCGGACTGGATGCATTCGGGCGCGCGGCCGGGCACGAACCTCTACACGACCTCGGTGCTCGGCCTCGACGTCGATACCGGCAAGCTGAAGTTCTATCACCAGGAGCTGCCGCACGACACCTGGGACTTCGACAGCGCGATCGGCGAGTTCGTGGTGATCGACCGGAACGGCCAGAAATCCATCGTCCACCCGAACAAGAGCGGCTTCGTCTTCGTCTACGACCCCGAACTCAAGATCCAGAACGTCTATCCGCTCATCAACAACATCAACTTCGTGAAGGGCATCGACCCCAAGAGCGGCGAGTTGATCGGCCGGCGCGACTTCACGGCCGGCAAGGTGTCGGAGCCGGTCTGCCCCGCGATCGACGGCGGGGTGAGCTGGAACTCCGGCAGCTACGACCCGAAGACGAACCTTTGGTACAAGGTCGGCAACGAGTGGTGCATCACCCTCGAAGTGGTGAAGGTCGCGCCCGTGACCGAGCCGGAGGCGCAGCTCGACATCGGCGCGAACTTCAAGCTGGTGCCGCCTCCCAGCGGGCAGATTTATGGGCACCTGGACGCGCGCGACCCGATCACCGGCGCCAAGAAATGGGAGATCCGCTTCCCCGAGCCGCCGCTCGCGAGCGTGCTGTCCACCGCCGGCAACCTCGTCTTCCTCCCCGACAGCCGCGGCACGGTCCACGCCTACAACGCGGAAACCGGGGCCGAATTGTGGAACCACAATGACGGCCTCGGCCATCAGGGCGGGATCATGAGCTATTCGGCCAACGGGAAGCAGTATGTCGCCGTGGTCGCCGGCTTCGGCGGCATGGTGAGCGACGACTACGCCCCGACCTTCGGCGAGCCGTACAAGTCCATGCCGCGCGACGAGGGCGTGCTGGTGGTCTATGCGTTGAAGTGACATCGCGCCCGCAAGCCCCCCTCTCCCCCCGCCTCCGGGGGAGAGGGGGATGGTTGCTGATCCAACTTGACCGAAGGGCGCGCCCCCTATGCGATCCCCTCTCCTCACCGCGTTGGCCCTGTCCCTCGCCGCCCCCTACCCTGCCTCAGCCCAATCGACGGTGGACGTGAACCAGCTCTTCGCCACCACGTGCGGCTGGTGCCACAGCGAGGGCGGGCGCGCGGCCGGGCGGGGGCCGCAATTGATGGGCACCACACG
>DATFDN010000123.1:0-7497 GCA_035252035.1 Acetobacteraceae bacterium
CGAGCGGTTGCAGAGCCGCAAGGAGCGCGCGCAGCTCGACGGGCTGTGGGAGTGCATCCTCTGCTTCTGCTGCACCACCTCCTGCCCAAGCTATTGGTGGAACGGCGACCGCTACTTGGGTCCGGCGGTCCTGCTGCAAGCCTATCGCTGGATCGCCGATTCGCGTGACGAGTACACGGGCGAACGTCTGGACGCGCTGCAAGACCCGTTCAAGCTGTATCGCTGCCACACGATCATGAACTGCACGGACACCTGCCCGAAGGGGCTGAACCCGGCCAAGGCGATCGCCGCGATCAAGCAGTTGATGGTGGAGCGGCAGGTGTGATCTAGCCAGCTAGCGTGCCTCTCCCCCTCCCCTTGCGGGAGGGGGCGGGGGGAGGGTCGAGCGCACGCGCCGAGCCGTCCGGCGCACCAGGACACCGGGGCAAGCGGCTCACTTCGCCTCCGCTCGCCTGCTCGGCGACCCGCAATTCGTACAGGCTTTGCAGGTTCATCCAGAAGGCGGGGCTGGTGCCGAACCAGTGACCGAGGCGAAGCGCGGTGTCCCCGGTGATGGCGCGCTTGCCCTGAAGGATCTGGCTGATCCGGTTGTGCGGCACGCGGAGCTGGCGGGCCAGTTCGGTCGGCGTGATACCTAGCTCGGCCAGCTCGTCGGCTAAGATTTCACCGGGATGGATCGGGGTGCGCGGCATGGCGCGGTCCTCCTAGTGGTAGTCCACGATCTCGACATTGACCGGGCCAGGAGCGCTTTCGGGCCACTCGAAGCAAATCCGCCATCGAAGGTTCACTCTGATGCTCCATTGACCGTGGCGATTCCCGTGAAGGGCTTCCAAGCGGTTCGACGGCAGCGCTCGCAAGTCGTCCAGCCCGGTTGCCGCCTCCAGGATCATCAGCCGCTTCGCAATCTGCCTCCGAAATGCCTCGAATTCCCGGACGAAACCGCCCTCGGCGAAGATCCTGGTGCGCTTGTCCCGGTAGCTGACAATCACACCGGATCTTCTCCTGTGGGAAACTTAGAACGGCGGACGTCCAACGTCCATACCCTAAACGGGTTTTTATTCACCCAGGGGCAGGGTCGGCGAACACACTACCCACGCCGGATCGGCAGGAATACGGGACGCAAACCGCAGGTCTAAACCAATGGCGGCCGGAAGGAATCCATGATCCGGACGAACTCCGCCTCTCGCGTCCTGAATAGCTGGGCCAGTTCGTCATTCAGCGCGCCGCGCACCGGCTGATGCGCCGAATTGGGCGGATTCGCGCCCTCTTGCGACACGCCGCAATGGGCGAGCACGCGGGCGACCGTGCCAGCCGGATCACCGACAATATCCTCGTAGTAGAGCCGCAGCGGACGGATGCCGCGAATCGCAAGCTGGACCTCGGCCAGGCACTCGTAGTTTAGCAGATGCCCCCACCAGGACCGGATGGCAGCGAGCGTGGCCTCCACCGAGACCAGGCGCTCCGCGACATCCGCCTGCGACCGCGAGGGGCCGTCGCCAGCGTTATGGAAAACCCCCGATTGGGTCGCGAGCAGAAGGGAAATCGCTTGAGCCAGGATGTCCTTGCGCCGCAGATAGACAAAGTGTGCATCCCGATAATAGCCGAGCAGGTCGATCTCGCAGAGTTCGATATGCCCCCAGATGACCTCCATGCTGAACACGCCATTCGGCGTGGCGGTATTGGCCTCGACCGCATTGAGGTAGTCGATTTCCGTTCTTGCGCCGAATCGGCGGACCACTTCGGCGTTGATGTCCTGGTTCAGGAATTCCTCAGGATTGCCGAGCGCCCCGGTGCTGCGGAGCAGGTCGCCGAACCAACTGCTGCCGGATCGGGGGGTGAAGAGGATGAGCAGCCTTCGACGGTTGGGGCGCGGCCAAGCGCGGGCTGCTTTGGGATCAACGAGGCCTTCTAGGTGTGCGCGATTTACTTTTCGTGCCATGCTCGATTCTATATCCTTGCCGACCGGAACATCTGCCTGGAGGCGTCATGACAGGAGGCCATAATACCGAACGCGGCCACACTTCGGCACGCAAATATCGCTCGATAGACAACCGGCTGATTGCTGGTGTACTGCTGATGTCTTGCGGAGCCTTGCCCGCGCAAGCTGCATCTCTGGCGCTATTGGCCCCTTTTGGAGATTTCGCCCTTCGCGACCCGGCCGAGCCAGCCCAGCCGGGGCCCCCTGTCTTCTACGATGCGACGAGTCGCGAGGCGGGTTGGCATATCGTGCAGTGGGATATACCAGGAGGGCGGTTGTCGCCGTTTTCAAGATCCAAGTCTGGTGCAGTCGAGGTCATTGACTCGACGGCGCCAGAGGCTGCGATACGAATTATCCGTGGCCCAAGGCGACGGGCAATCAAATTGGTCCAGGACGGCGCGGTGCTCCCTTGCACCGACAAACATGGGGCACCTCGCGAGTCGGATCTGTTCTTCGGCCCCAAGGATCGGGCCGCACCCGGCCCGAACGCCCTGACGGCCGGACCCATCCGGCTCGACCAGATCCGGTCGTTGGTCCTTACCACCACGGCCAGAGTGCGATACGGAATGACAGCCTTCCCAAAGGGTTGCCCGATTAATCAAGGCGCGGCAATCGCGGCTGTCGTTCTCAATAATCTGTTCAAACATCCGGCGCAGACCTTGTTCTACAAGGTGAGCCTAAGCGCCCCTTGCGGCCCGGGACCGGCAGCACGCGTACGGATGTGCGAGGCAGGAACCAAAGCAGCTGGTTTCTACTTCAGGCACAACCCCTTCGGGGTGGACGACTGGCTTCCTCTGCTGGGCCAACCGTTTCTAGCGGAAGGAGAGCGCCGCGAGATCACCCTCGATCTACTCCCCCGCCTTCGGCAGTTGATCGCCTCTGGTCCCGAGGAAATGGATCATGACCCAGCCCATTGGGTAATCGACAACGCGTACGCCGGTCAACACATCTGGGGTGATTTCAGGCTAGCGAGTTCATGGGAGGGATTTCAGCTTTCGGCTGATCCCAAGTGAGATCGGAACGATCCGGATGCCCGCTTGCGCGGGCATGACGGGGTGGGTCAGAGGCAAGGCAGATTGGCATGACACTCGATGCTGGCTTCCGAAGCGGAGCCGGTGGGTGGGCGCGATCTCGGCCTTGGTGAGAACCGTGCCCGCTCATTGGGCCGCGGCGGCTTGCAGTGCGCTCCACCCCCTGCCTCAGGGTGCCAATTCCCCCGCGACGCCCGGACCCCGGCGCGCGACCTCGGGACGCAGGCGCAGATTCTCCTCATGCGCCTCCCTGTCGTTAAGGTCCACGCCCATCGGCTCCCTGACCATCGATACGGCGATGAAGGAAATCACCGAAAGCACCACCAGGTACACGCCAATCAGCCAGGACTGGCCAAAGGCCGAGATGATCCACTGCGCGATCGTCGCCGCGAACGCGCCGCCCAGGATCGAGCCGAGCGCGTAGCCGACCGAGACGCCCGAATAGCGCACCTTCGCCGGGAACATCTCCGCGTACAGCGCCGCCTGCGGACCGTAGGTGATCCCCAGCGGGATCGTCAGCACGAAGGCCGCGACGAAGAACAAGCCTATATCCCGCGAGTCGATGAGGAACCACATCGGAACGGCCCACAGCGCCAGGGCGGCATAGCCGATCTGGAACGTGCGCACGCGCCCGAGCCTATCCCCCATGAGCCCGCCGGCGAGGGTAAAGACGAGCCAGGCGAAGGCGGCGAGGGTGCAGACCATGAGCAGCGCGCCCGGCGGCAGGTGCAGCGACTTCTGGCCGTAGCTGATGAAGAACGCAATGAGCAGGTAGCCGGCCGCGTTGTTCGCCACGAAGATGAGCGCCGTCAGCACAACCTGCCTGGCGTGGTTCCTGAAGAGCTGCCCCAGCGGCGCCGAGGCCTCCTTGCGGCGCTGCTGCATCTCCTCGAACACGGGCGACTCTTCGACGGCGCGGCGGATGATCGAGCCGACGATGATCAGCGCGATCGAGAACAGGAACGGCAAGCGCCAGCCCCATGCGGCGAACCCGTCCTTGCCGAACACGCGCGTCACCCCCAGCAGGACGCCGGTCGCGATGATCAGGCCGATCGGCACGCCGATCTGCGGGAAAGACCCGAAGAAGCTGCGCTTGCCGATCGGCGCGTGCTCCACCGACATGAGCGCCGCGCCACCCCACTCGCCGCCTGCGGAGAAGCCTTGCAGGATTCGCAGCACGATCAGCAGGACCGGCGCCCAGACGCCGATCCGCGCGTAGGCCGGCAGCAGGCCGATCAGCGCCGTCGATGCGCCCATGAGAACGAGGGTCATGGCGAGGATCACCTTGCGGCCGAACCTGTCGCCCAGGTGGCCGCAGACCATCGCCCCGAGCGGGCGGAACAGGAACGAGATCCCGATCGTGGCGAAGGAGAGGATCTGCGCCAGGCCGGGGCTGTCCCTCGCGATCGGCGCGAAGAACAGGGGGCCGAGCACCAGCCCCGCCGCCTGGGCATAGATGAAGTAGTCGTACCACTCGATGGCGGTGCCAACCAGGGTGGCCGCGAGAACTTTCGTCTCCTCACGGGTGACACCGGTCGCCGAGGGGGCGGCGGCACGCGTCGGTGCGGGCATGGGGCGGCCTCCAGTCTCGGTGCGCCGGGTCGGAACCGGGCCGACGTGCTTGCGCGGGCGCTCTCTCCTTCGGATCAGGACCGGATCTCGGCGGACTTCGCCTCGGTGCCATGCTCAAGCGCGCGCCACATCTCAAGGTCGCGCTCGGCGGTCCAGATGCGGGGGTGGTCGAGGCCCTTGGCCTCGTCATAGGCGCGGCTGACATCGAAGGGCATACAATGCTCGAAGATCACCCAATGCCCGTATTTCGGGCGCATCCGCTCCATCGCCTCGTTGTAGATCTGCTTCAGCGTCGCCCCCTTGGCCGCGCCCGCCTTGGCGATGGCGAACAGGTCGGAGGTGAAGGCGGCGGTGCCGGCGAGCCCCTCCTCGACCTCGGCCGCATTCATCAGGCTGCGGCCACGGCCGGGCACCAGCCGCTCGGGCTTCAGGGCGCGGATCGCGTCCAACGTGCCGGGCCAGTCCGCGAAATGCGCGTCGCCGCAATAGGGCGTCGCGCCGAACTCCACGGTGTCGCCGGCGAACAGCACGCGCTCCTTGGGCAGCCAGACCACCGTGTCGCCAGCGGTGTGGCTGCGGCCGATATGGATGACCTGCGCCTCTCGCTGGCCCAGCCACAGGGTCATGCGCTTGTGGAAGGTCAGTGTCGGCCAGGTCAGGCCGGGAATGCTCTCCTTGCCGCGAAACAGGCGCGGGAAGCGGCCGATCTCGCTGTCCATGTCCTGCTGGCCGCGCTCCACGATCAGCTCGCGCGTCACGTCAGAGGCGATGATCTCCGCCCCCGCATAGGCGGAGGCGCCGAGCACGCGGACGGCATGGTAGTGGCTCAGGACAACATGCTTGATCGGCTTGTCCGTGACCGTCCGGATTCGGGCGATCACGTCCCGCGCCATGGCGGGGGTGGCCTGCGCGTCCACCACCAGCACGCTGTCATCGCCCACGACCACGCCCGAGTTCGGGTCGCCCTCGGCCGTGTAGCCGTAGAGGCCGGGGCCGAGCTCCTCAAAGGAGATCTGCTTGTCGGCGAGATCCTTGGTGCTTGCGAAACCTGACATGATGCCCTCTCCTCCTCCTCAATGGCCGATGGGGGTGATCCCCTCGCGCGCCTTGGCCATCGCCTGGCGCAGTACCCCAAGGTCGCCGACGTGGTTCGCCAGCAACAGGATCAGCTTGGCGTTGACCAGCCGGCTCTGCTCCGGTGTCAGGTCGCGGTGGAGTTCCACCAGCGCCTCGTAGAAATCGTCCGGCGCGGCGATGTTGAGATCCGTGTTCAGCATGGCGTCCCCTCACGCGTTCCCGGTGGCGCGGGCCAGGGCCGTCCGGACCAGGCCGGGGTCGAAGCGCCGCCAGCGGGCGCACACGTGCTGGTCCGGCCGCAGCAGATAGAACGTCCCGGGCCGCGCGTCGTAGCGTCGCGCCAACAGGCCTTCCGCGTCCTCCAGCACCGGGATGCCCTCCGTCTCCTCCGGCCGCGCGTCCGGGGGCGTGACCAGCAGCACCCGCGCGGGCACGGCGCCGCTGGCCAACGAGCGGAGCGCCTCCCGCCGGACCGGGTGCGGATCGCCGCCATCACCGAAATAGACGCCAGTGAAGCCGCCATGGCCGAGCTGACGCAGGAACCAGCCCGCCTCTCCGTGGAGGCGCATCGGCGCGTCGGCGGCCGGGGCGCCGGGCAGCATTGGTCCGCTGAAGGCGTCGGTGTCGGGTGTGTTCAGCGGCGAGTTCCGGTATGTGCTCGGCACTGAGAGCCGGCCGCTGTTGACCAGGCGGCGGGCGAAGCCGCAATCCTTCGCCAGTTCGAGGGTGGCGTCGCGGAAGGCGCGGCTCGCCTCGTTCTTCGGCGTGATGAAATCGGTGCTGCGAGTCGAGTTCAGGATGTTCTCGTCCGCGGCCTGGACGCGCTCAATGTCGTAGCTGTCGAGCAGCGTTTCCGGCGCCTTGCCCGCCAGCACCAGCCGCAGCTTCCAGGCCAGGTTCTCCGCGTCCTGCACGCCGCCGTTGGCGCCGCGCGCGCCGAAGGGGGAGACGCCATGCGCGCTGTCGCCGGCGAAGAGCACGCGGCCGTGGCGGAACCGCTCCATGCGCAGGCAGGCGAAGGTGTAGACGCTGACCCATTCCAGCTCGAAGCGGGTGTCGCGGCCGAGCAGCGCCTGCACCCGCGGGATCACCCGGTCGGGCTGGCGCTCGGCCACCGGATCGGCGTTCCAGCCGAGCTGGAAGTCGATGCGCCACACGCCATCCGGCTGCTGGTGCAGCAGCACGGACTGGTTCGGATGGAAGGGCGGGTCGAACCAGAACCAGCGCTCGGCCGGAAAGTCGGCCTCCATGCGGACATCGGCGATGAGGAAGCGGTCGCGGAAGGTGCGCCCCTTGCTCTCCAGTCCCATCATCCCGCGGATCGGGCTGCGCGCGCCGTCGGCGGCGATCAGCCAGTCGCAGCGGAGCCGGTACTCGCCCTCGGGGGTGGAGACGGTCAGCGTCACCCCGTCCGCCGCCGGCTGTAGCCCAGTGACCTGGTTCTTCCAACGGATCTCAAGATTTGGCAGCGCCCGCACCCGCTCCAGCAGGAAGCCCTCGACGTAATACTGTTGCAGGTTGATGAAGGCGGGGCGCTGGTGGCCGGCCTCGGGGAGCAGGTTGAAGCTGTAGACCGGCTCGTCGCGGAAGAAGACCTTGCCGCGATTCCAGGTCACGCCTTTGGCGACCATGCGCTGGCCACAGCCGAGCCGGTCCCAGATCTCCAGGGTGCGCTTGGCGAAGCAGATGGCACGGGAGCCGGTGGAAAGCCGGTCGCCGTCATCCAGCAGGAGGACCGGCACCCCCTGCTGTGCGAGGTCGATCGCCGCCGAGAGCCCGACCGGTCCGGCGCCGACCACGATGACGGGGTACCGCGCCGGGCGCGGCGCGTCCTGGTCG